>JBPCWJ010000198.1:0-5521 GCA_051009635.1 Rhizobiaceae bacterium | reverse complement strand
GATAGATGTAATGCGGGTCTTTGCCGCCATCTTCGGCCTTGGTCCATTCATAAAAACCGCTTGCAGGAATTAGACAGCGCTTCGACTTGAATGCTTCTCTAAATGCCGGCTTCTTGTAAGCATCCTCACTTCTTGCATTAAACAAGGACCATTTGGGAATTTCCTTTGCCCAGAATGGCACGAGCCACCAACGGCCCTCCAACAAGCGTCTTTCATCTTTCTCATTTGCGACAAACAAAACATCCTGGGTAGGTGCGATATTGTATCTGGGAGGAACATTGCGACCGATATCATCAGGCCGGATCAGATTGTAGCTGTCATGCATCTCATTCCAGGAATGATGAAGTGCAAACCTTCCACACATTTACTGCATCCAATCAGCTTGCTGGCATCAAGAGACTCACCTATCAAGCTATCGGGACATGCGGTGCTTATCAACGGAGCGCCGAATACATGAAATCCGACAATCTTCATTTTCGTATTGAAATCTGGTCAAACGATAATCTGGTGTTGGAAGAAACCCTTTCAGCCAATAAAAACTTCATCATTGCCAAGACTGCATTTGAGAAAGCAGTCGCAATCCATCCAAAGGCCAGAATACTGCTTCGTGACAAAGCACGAGTGATATTGGAGAAGGCGCCGGGCAGAGTTAATCGGTGATAATCGTGGTAGGTCTAGACGAAACGTCTCAGCTAACATCCCAAAATCAGATCAGATTTTTGCCTTCATCCACATCAGCGCTGCCTAAAAGGAACTAGGTGTACGCTGCAACTTTCTCCCAAAATGCACACAAAAACGCACACAAAACTGCAGCATATCAAAAATAAGTTGTCTAAGTCATTGATTTTTATGGTGCCCAGGGGCGGAATCGAACCACCGACACGCGGATTTTCAGTCCGCTGCTCTACCAACTGAGCTACCTGGGCATTTCGGCGAGATGCGCTGTAATGCGCTGCCAAAAGTGAGCGGTTTATAGGCGTTCACAAAGCGCCTGTCCAGTAGAGTTGAAGCATTGATTTTGCAGTTTTTGCGTTTTTTCCGACATTGGAAATTTCAAGCGCTTTTCCGAAGGTGAACTATCCCAATCATATGAGTGAAATCTTGCTGAAATTATCAGGAAATCGCTCCTGTTTCACGACAATAGCTTCAATTCAAGACGCACTATTCCGTGGAATCCTGCGGGGCGAACGCATCGTCATCTTCAGTTGCCGGGATCGAATAGCCCTGCGACAACCACTGATCAAGATCAGCATCGGCACATTGCGGAGAGCAGAAGGGATAATCGGCTCGGCTGCTGGCTTTTTCGCAAACCGGACAGGGGCGAGGCTTTCTCAAGGGTTCAATTCGCGATTTCGCCTGTTTTGCCATCCGACTGCACCCATCTAGGCCTGATTGAGCCAGTTGAAATGAACGGGGTAGCCTTCCCCAGCCAATAGTGAAACCGTGTCATAAAGCGGAAGGCCAACGACATTGGAGTAGGAACCGACCAGCTTGATGACGAATGTGCCTGCAAGACCCTGTATTGCATATCCGCCGGCCTTGCCTCGCCATTCACCTGATGCCAGATAGGCTTCCATTTCATCCTGCGAAAGCCGCTTGAAGCGCACGCGTGTTTCGCACAGCCTATGCCGCATTGTTCCCTTGGGTGTTACCATGGTGACGCCCGTATAGACCCGATGCGACCTGCCGGAAAGAAGCCTTAGGCAATTGGAGGCCTGATCAAGCGTCTCTGTCTTTGGCAATATTCTACGACCTTGCGCAACAACCGTGTCGGCAGCAATGATAAAGGCGTTTTGCAGATCTTCAGACTTTATGGAGCGTTCCACGCAAAGCTCCGCCTTTTGACGGGCCAATCTCTTGGCAAGCGATCTTGGAACCTCACCCTTTTGCGGGGTTTCGTCGGCCTCTACCGGCGACAACAGGTCCGGCTCTATTCCCGCCTGCTGCAAAAGCTGCAAACGTCTGGGTGATCCCGATGCGAGTACCAATTTCGGCCTGGCAGACATTTGGCGGTCCCGATACCGGAATAAACGTTATTTGAAGCGATAGGTTATACGACCTTTTGTAAGGTCATATGGTGTCATTTCAACAAGCACCTTGTCTCCCGCAAGGACGCGGATACGGTTCTTGCGCATGCGCCCGGCGGTGTGGGCGATAATCTCATGATCGTTTTCCAGTTTCACTCTGAATGTGGCGTTGGGCAACAATTCGGTCACCATTCCTGGAAATTCAAGTACTTCTTCTTTGGCCATTCGTCCTCAGCACGATATCTTCAAAAGTCGCCGGAAACTATCCCAGTCCTCGTGCTTTGTGAACCACAAAGCGAAGCTATGGCTCAATATTTCCACCATATATGGTCAGGACTCACTAAAATCACCCAAATCGCGACAAAATCCTGTTGTCGATCGCATCAGCAGTTTGCCGATAAGCCTGCAATATGTGCTCCCGGCTTCCAGCAACGGTGGAGGGATCCATGGTCGGCCAGTATTCCACATCCACGGCTTCAGCCCGAGTGAACTCCAATGCCCGGTGATGAGCTTCCGGCGACAGGGTGATTATCAGGTCAAAATAACTTTCCTCAAGATCATCGAGGGAAACCGGGGTGTGGTCGGTCATGTCTATGCCCCGTTCGTTCATGACCGTCTGCATGAAACCGTCAGCCTCTCCGGCACGCGCACCTGCGGATTGTACATAGACATCTGAACCGTAGCGCGCGCGCATTAGTTTTTCTGCCATGGGCGAACGAATGGAATTCATGCCGCAGACGAACAACACCGATCCGGGTAGAGGTATATCGGGGCCTTTGGCCGGTTTACCAACCATTACCAGACCACCAATCCCGACAACCGCCCATCATCCGCGCCAGTGAAGCACACAGACAAGGGTGAATAACCGCCGGGCAGTATCAAAATCAACATCGATTTTCCCGGCAAGCCTGTCCATAAGAGTCTGTGAACCTTCATTGTGGAGGCCGCGCCTGCCCATATCTATGGCTTCGATCTGGCTCGGCGAGGCGGTTCGGATTGCTTCGTAATAGCTCTCGCAAATCATGAAATAATCCTTGATCGTTCGTCTAAACGGACCAAGCGACAGTAGATGAGCGCAAATATGGGTGTCATCTTCGGATGTAACCGTAAATACCAGCCGTGATTCGGCCACCGCCAGCGTTAGACGGTAGGGGCCTTTATCCTCCTGGTCCGGAATCCGGAAAACATTCTCTTCCAGCAGATCGAATATGGCAACAGCACGTTCATGCTCGACATCCGGCGTTGCCCTGCCAATCGATTGATCATCGAGCACGATATCAATCAGCCTGTCATTTGGACCCACCTTGTCAGCCAATTTCCTGCTCCAGCCGGTGCATCATCTTCTACCGGTTTAAACGGATCGTCACCGACCTGCCATGTGCCGTCAACCCTTCAGCCTTGGCAAGGGAAACTGCAGCAGGGCCAATTTCGGCCAACTGATCCGGGCCCAGGCGTAAAATTGACGTGCGCTTTACAAAATCCAATACCGACAATCCGGAAGAAAATCTGGCGGAACGGGCTGTAGGCAGCACATGGTTTGAGCCACCAACATAGTCTCCAACAGCTTCCGGCGTATATTTTCCAAGAAATACCGCCCCGGCATTTCGAATGCGGGCAAGAAAAGCATCCGGATCGTCGGTCGCAATCTCCAGATGTTCAGGAGCTATGCGATCAACCAGTTTTGCTGCATCATCGAGCTTGTCGATATGGATGATGGCCCCAAAATTCGCCCAGCTTGCCGAAGCAATCTCGCCACGCGGCAGAACCGAAAGCTGCCTTTGCACCGCTTGTTCAACCGCATCGCACAGACCGGCATCATCACAGATCAGGATTGACTGGGCATTTTCATCATGTTCCGCCTGCGCAAGCAGGTCCGCCGCTATCCAGTCGGGATCATTGTCCTCATCAGCAACGATCAACACCTCAGACGGACCGGCAATCATGTCGATTCCGACCGTTCCAAATACCCTGCGTTTTGCTGCAGCCACATAGGCATTTCCGGGACCGACAATCTTGGACACCGATTCTATGGTCTCAGTCCCATAGGCCAATGCCGCAATCGCCTGAGCCCCGCCAATGCGATAGATTTCATGAACGCCTGCAAGCCGTGCTGCCGCAAGGACAAGCGGATTCAGCTCCCCTCGAGGAGAAGGAACCACCATTACAATGCGCTCCACGCCAGCAACCTTTGCCGGAATGGCATTCATCAAGACAGAGCTTGGATAGCTTGCCGTTCCTCCCGGCACATATAGGCCGACGGCATCAATCGCCGTCCAGCGGGAACCAAGTTCAACCCCTATTCCATCAACATATCGGTCATCTTCCGGCACTTGGCGCATGTGATGCGAACGAATGCGTTCGGCCGCCAGTTCCAGCGCAGATTTGGTATCAGCATCGATGGATTGCCACGCAGAATCAATTTCTTCTACCGAGATGGTTAGCCGGTCTGCTGTCAGTTCCAGCTGATCGAACTTGGCCGTGAAATCGAGCAGGGCCTGATCACCATCGCGACGGACACGTTCGATTATTTCAGCCGCCTTCTGGTCGACATCTTCGGAGATTTCGCGCTTTTGCTGAAGCAGCGCTGTGAAGCGCTCTTCAAAATCATTGTCAGTGGTTGTCAGGCGCAAAACCAATTTCCGCTCCTTGAAATCCCGGTTCGAAGCAAGTTCAAAATATCATTTTGCAAGCCGGCTCTTGTAAGGTTGTGAGCCGTCAGATTTAACTTCCTATATTGTGGTCTGGCCGTGACTCCGTCTCCCATGCCGCAGCCAGGTCGGATAATTGCGCCTCAAGGCACTCGACTTCCAGCCGCAAGGTGGCACCACCGGCAAATGCAAGCTCGACTACTCCGGCTGGTGCTTCCCCCTCACCGAAGTTGATAGCCAGAAGGGATAGAACCTGCTCATCGTTGGTCCGATCAATCCCTTGCATCTGGACGCGCTCGACACGCTCGAAATGAAGGACAGTGCGCCGCCTTTCATAGGATTTCGTCTTGCCGACCACCTGTTCCCAGACAAACCGGTTCATTTGAACAACAAACCTGTTTTCGCCGGGAAAATATTGCAGATCGGCTGTCTTGAGGATGGCGTCCTGGCAATAGGCCGAGATCACCGAAAGGTCTTCCTCGTCAAGGGCAATGAGTTTAAGGCGTTTCATATGTTTTCCGGGCTGATGATTGAGGCAACCGGGATCCGGTTGCCTGATCTTGCTAGGGTAAGGACCCTGGTTCATTTAACTGTTAGGCACAAATTCATCGCAGTTCAACCGCATCGCGGTTTGAAGCATGATTTTGCCTTGAATTTCAACCTGAAACCCTCTCTATGCTTGCCCCGCACCGGGTAAGCTTTTCTTCCAGCCGTTCAAATCCACGATCAAGGTGATATACGCGGTTCACAACGGTTTCGCCATCAGCAGCCAGACCGGCTATCACAAGTGAGACAGATGCACGCAAATCGGTTGCCATGACAGGTGCCCCGGTCAATGCTTCGCTG
>JBPCWJ010000197.1:0-5797 GCA_051009635.1 Rhizobiaceae bacterium | reverse complement strand
GCAATTCCAATGCCAATTTGCAAATATTCGAAATCTGCAAGATCAGGATTGTCCGCCGGCCAGTTTCCAAAATCCTTCAGCAACTGTTCTGCCGCATTGATGGCAGAAGCCTCTATTTTCTCATCTTCGCCCTGAGGATTGGTTCCGAATATTGCCATGATCCCGTCACCCATGAACTTGTCGATAACCCCGCCATTGGCCTGGATAATCGGATTGATCCGGGCTCGATAGGCTGTAAGCAGGCTCATTACACGGGATGGCTCCAACTGCATGGAAAGTTGCGAAAATCCCCGGATATCGACATTGAAGACGGTCACTTTACGCCGTTCACCTTCTCCGGCATCAAGCATCAGGCGGTCAGAACGAATATCTTTTGCAATGCTGGTATCGAAAAACCGCGACAGATTATCGGCGGCTGATTGTTCGGCAATTGCAGTAATCAGCAAATTGCTTGAGCCATTCACCGCAACTGCAAGAATGATGGTAACAAACCCGATAGACAATATCTTGTCGATCTCCGCACCTATGAGGATACGGTTCGCGGTTAGATATTCGACATAGGATCGCGTCAGCATGTTGTCACCGGGGTCGATCTCGGTGACATAGAAAATGACTGCGGCCCAGCCGACGATTGCCACCACTCCGGCTGTCAAAACATATTTCGGGTTGAAGCGAAGCGCGCGAATGGCAATGAAAATGAACACATAAAGCAGGGCCGGCGCCTTTAGAATGAACGAGGCCGGTTGATCATATTGTATGTGAAAGCTGATCATCAGGCCGTAGAGCAGGCAGAAGTCAAACAGGATGGAGATATAGATCGACCAGTCCGGGGGTTCGCGTAACATGCCCCAGACCAGACCAATGACCGACAGAACGAAATAAGTCGCAAGAACATAAGGAGCGGGCGTAAAAATCCCGTCCGGGCTTGTCTTTGGAGAAATCGCGTAAATAAAGCAGAATATCGAGATGATGGTGAGCTGGATGGTGCGCAGCAATAATTCATTTGTCCATTCACGGCGGCGTATTGCTTCGCGCACACGCAAGGGAAGCCCGGAAATATCGGGTTTTTTCAGGAAACTATCCGCAATTTGCTGAAATTTCGTCAAATTGGATCCACCGGTTTATTCATTCAAGACCCCAAACATTCACCCCTGCCTGATTTACATAGCGATATCGGTCTCATCTTGCAGTAAAATTGTATCAACTTGCCGCCATTTGCCCGCGATCACTGGCAAATTTAAGCTCTGAATCGGCCAGTTTATACCGGTAAGGACAACATAATTTCGGCCTGGATTACCTACACGCCGTTCCAATTGCGGAAAACATCACTCAGGGTTTGGTTTCCGGGACAAAAAACCTTATATTACCAACATATAGAGGCACGAATCGGCTGAATGCCGATTGCCTGGACCAGAAGGCAGTTTTCCGGAACAAAATATGACAGAAACAAACCCGGCCGACATGGCCTACGGCGCTGATTCCATCAAGGTTCTCAAAGGGCTTGATGCAGTTCGCAAGCGGCCCGGAATGTATATCGGCGACACCGATGACGGCTCCGGCCTGCATCACATGGTCTACGAGGTTGTCGATAACGCAATCGACGAGGCGCTGGCCGGTCACGCCGATCTGGTAACCGTCACGCTGAACGCCGATGGATCATGCACCGTCACCGACAATGGACGCGGTATTCCGACCGGCATTCATGCCGATGAAGGCATTTCTGCTGCTGAAGTCATCATGACCCAACTACATGCCGGCGGAAAATTCGATCAGAACTCCTACAAGGTTTCCGGCGGCTTGCACGGGGTCGGAGTATCAGTCGTCAACGCGCTTTCGGTCTGGTTGAAACTGACCATCAAACAGGATGGCAAGATTCATGAAATGAGCTTTTCCGACGGCGTAGCGGATGGAAATCTTGAAATTACCGGAGATTGGGACGGGCGCAACGGAACTGAGGTCACTTTCCTGCCCTCAACTGAAACCTTCTCCATGACCGAGTTTGACTACCACACGCTGGAACATCGCCTGCGTGAGCTGGCATTCCTGAATTCCGGTGTGAGGATCGTATTGACCGACCGGCGCGGCGTTGAGGTCAAGACCGAGGAACTGATGTATGATGGCGGACTTGAGGCCTTTGTTCGCTATCTTGACCGGACCCGCCATCCGCTCATTGAAAACCCGATCAGCCTGCTTGCCGAGAAGGATGGCATCACGGTTGAAGTGGCCCTGTGGTGGAATGATTCCTACCATGAAAACGTCCTGTGTTTCACCAACAACATCCCCCAGCGTGACGGTGGTACCCATCTGGCAGGATTTCGTGGCGCACTTACCCGTCAGGTCACCGGCTATGCCGAGCGTTCCGGCATTCTTAAAAAGGAAAAGGTATCCCTGACCGGCGATGATTGCCGTGAGGGTCTGACTGCTGTTCTTTCAGTCAAGGTTCCCGATCCCAAATTCTCATCCCAGACCAAGGACAAGCTCGTCTCATCTGAAGTGCGGCCAGTGGTTGAAAACCTGGTAAGCGAAACCCTCAACCAATGGCTTGAGGAAAATCCGGCAGATGCAAGGAGTGTGGTTGGCAAGGTCGTTGAAGCTGCCGCTGCGCGCGAAGCCGCCCGCAAGGCCCGTGAATTGACCAGACGCAAGGGAGCACTCGATATTGCTTCCCTACCCGGCAAGCTCGCCGATTGTCAGGAACGCGATCCAGCCAAATCAGAGATATTCCTTGTCGAGGGAGATTCCGCCGGGGGTTCGGCTAAACAGGGCCGTGACCGAGCGACCCAGGCTGTCCTGCCATTACGTGGCAAGATCCTCAATGTTGAACGGGCCCGCTTTGACAAGATGCTCGGCAGTCAGGAGATCGGCACACTGATTACTGCACTTGGTACAGGCATCGGCAAGGACGAGTTCAATCTCGAAAAGCTGCGCTACCACCGGATCATCATCATGACAGATGCTGATGTGGATGGCGCCCATATTCGTACTTTGCTGCTGACATTTTTCTTCCGCCAGATGCCGGATCTGATCGAACACGGGCACATCTATATCGCCCAGCCGCCGCTCTATAAGGTAACGCGGGGCAAGTCGAACCAATATCTCAAGGATGAGCGCGATCTGGAAAATTTCCTGATCGAAGGCGGACTTGAGGATACGTCGCTCAAACTGGCCGATGGCGAGGTAAGAACCGGGCAGGATTTGCGATCCGTCATCGATACGGCACTTGGTGTTCGAACCCTGATCAACAATCTGCATTCCCGTTATGATCAGGATGTAGTTGAACAGGCGGCGATCGCGGGTGCCCTGAATGCAGAACTGATGAGCGATCCGGACCGGGCGCAGGCGGCCGCCGAATATGTGGTGAAACGGCTGGATGCAATTGCCGAAGAAACAGAGCGCGGCTGGCAGGGCCGCCGCTCGGAAGATGGCGGTCTGGTCCTTGAGCGTACCATTCGCGGGGTGAAGGAAACGGCAAGCATAGACATGGCACTGATCGGTTCTGCCGATGCCCATCGCCTGGATCAATATGCTGCCGATTTGCAAGCCATATATGGCAAGCCACCCGAATTCAGCCGCAAGGAAACAACGGAGACAATCTCCGGGCCGCGAGCCCTTCTTGCCTCGGTTTTCGAGGCCGGGCGCAAGGGTATCACCCTGCAGCGCTATAAGGGTCTTGGCGAAATGAATCCCGATCAACTCTGGGAGACAACGCTTGATCCGGAGATCCGGACGCTGCTTCAGGTCAAGATCAATGATGCGACCGATGCCGATGACCTGTTTTCACGCCTGATGGGCGAGGAAGTCGAGCCAAGAAAGATCTTTATCCAGGACAACGCCCTCAACGTGGCCAATCTGGATACGTGACTCTCGATTTTGTGAATCAACTTTTTAGTGCAATTACCATTTTGGAAACGATTGGCCGGTAGCATGTAACGCATTATCCAAACTCCCACAGGTTTGATATGCGCAATAATGGACAAGCCTTGAAGAAGACAGACTGCTCCGGCATCCCGGAACAGGCTGAATCCGGCTCGATCAATACGGTCCAGGATAATTCTGAAAACCGGAGCGACAGGCGGGCTGCACCAAGGGTTGAGGCACACGAATTGTCGGAAATCACCATGGATACCAGAGAGATTCCGGTTACCTGCCTGATTCGCAATATTTCAAAAACCGGTGCCCTTATCGAGTCTGCTTCCCAGGACATTAATGATCGGTTTATCTTGACCAATCATGCTCGGAAAAACCGTGTCATATGCCGCGTTGCCTGGCGGAAGGGAAATTTGATGGGTGTGCATTTCCTGACGGCGCCTCGGGACATCAAATAGCTGTTTTACTTGGAATGGTTTCATTGCGGCATTGCCAGAGCGGCGTTGGCAGAATAGCGATGGCGCAAACAGAGGTTTCCTGTTGTCAAAAGCAGGCATAGCATTTCCATACGAAGCCTGAATTGGCCAACAGTAATCCGTTGGCAGGAGGTACAATATGGAAACGGCTACCCGTTTTACCACCTCTAACAAGAAGATTGATCCGAGCCGCAGACGACCGGTCAGGCCGGACGGTACGCCTGACGATAATGACCGGGTTGAAATCGGGCCGACCCCGATGGCATTTGAAAGCTGGAAGCAGGCAGGATTGGAAGCGCCAAATCTGGAAGCCATGCGGCAATTCCGGCTGGATCGGCTGGTGAGAGAAATACGGGCACGCGACTATGCAGGGCTATTGTGCTTCGACCCACTGAATATTCGTTACGCTTCCGATACAACCAATATGCAGCTTTGGATAACGCATAACCCAGCACGCGCATGTTTTGTCGCGGCGGATGGCTATATGATCGTCTGGGATTATGTGAATTGCGATCATCTTTCTGCACATTTACCCCTGGTCCGGGAAGTTCGTAGCGGCGCTGGCTTGTTCTACTTCAGTTGCGGCGACCGGGTTACAGAACAGGCAGACAGATTTGCCGCTGAAATGGAATCGATCATCATCGAGCATGGCGGCGGCAATCGCAGGCTAGCGGTCGACCGCATGGAACCGGAAGGTGTGATCGCACTTCAGAATCGTGGATTGGAACTCTTTCAGGGGCAGGAAGTAACCGAGGTGGCCCGCTCAATCAAAGGCCCTGACGATTTGAAAGCGATGCATTGCTCGATCCATTCCTGTGAAATGGCGATGCATGAAATGCAGGCGCAATTGCAGCCGGGAATGACGGAAAACGATCTTTGGGCCATTCTTCATGCCGAAAATATAAAACATGGCGGCGAATGGATCGAGACCCGGCTATTGGCTTCCGGCCCCCGAACAAATCCCTGGTTCCAGGAATGTGGTCCACGCATCATGCGGGAAGGCGATATCGTTTCCTTCGATACCGATCTGGTCGGTGTTTACGGCATGTGTTGCGATATATCACGAACCTGGCTGTGTGGCGATGTAGAACCGACGGCAGAGCAGAAGCGCATTTATCGCCATGCCTATGAAATGATCATCAACAATATTGAACTGCTCAAGCCCGGTATGACATTCAGGGAGTTTACCCACAGCGCTGATCTGGCTCCCATGGAGTTCCGGCATAATCGCTACGGCGTTCTTGCCCACGGCGTGGGCCTTTGTGATGAGTGGCCAAGCATATATTTCCCCGAAGACTGGGAAAGAAGTGGTTATGACGGAGTGTTCAAGCCGGGAATGATGATTTGTATTGAGACTTACTGTGGTGCAGTTGGTGGACGTGAAGGTGTCAAGCTGGAACAACAGGTTCTGGTAAAAGAAGATGGTATCGAAGACTTGACCAACTATCCTTGGG
>JBPCWJ010000196.1:0-6749 GCA_051009635.1 Rhizobiaceae bacterium | reverse complement strand
CGCCTATTGTGTTTCTGACTGCCCTGCCCGCTTCCAAACAAATTGCGCAATTGCAACAAGTCAATGACGCGACAGTCGTTGCCCTGACACCTGATGACAGCGACATTCACCAAATCGAGCGACGGCTGAAGTCTGCGCAGCAGGCGGCATTATTGGATGACGAACGGCTGGCCTGGAATGATCGAGGCTGGTGGCTGATTTGGCCGGCGGCTTTGCTGGCCGCCTTGTGGTTCCGTCGCGGCTGGACGATGCGCTGGGCAATATGCCTTGCCGCATTCCTGCTTTACCTGCAACCCTCGCAAGCACGCGCGGATGGATGGATTGACTGGTTCCTTACACCTGATCAGCAGGGCCGAATTGCATATGAGAGAAAGGAATTCAAGGAAGCTGGTGAGCTGTTTATCGATCCGATGTGGAAGGGTTACGCCTTGTATCGGGCGGGCCAATATGAGGAGGCTGCAACGGTGTTTTCTGGATTGGATACGCCAGAAGCGGCTTTTGCCCAGGGAATGGCTGAAATTCGAAATCGCCAATACAGGCCCGCAGTTCGTTCCTTCGAGAAAGCATTGGAGCGGCAACCCGATTTTCCGGAAGCTGAGAAGAACCGGAATATTGCGCTGGCCATTGTGGAATATGTTGAAACTGCCAGGGAGCAATCTGATACCGGAGAAGAAGCAGGGATTGGAGCTGATGATGTTGTCTTTGACAATGAGTCCGGGCGCGGGACCGATACCCAGATCGAGGCATCAGACGAACAGGCAGCGCCATTAACCTCCGAACAATGGTTGCAGTCGATCGATACCGATATGGGTGATTTTCTGCGCAGCCGCTTCCTGTTGGACAATGCCGGAGGTGGCGGATGATACGCCTACTAACCGTTCTGATTGCCTTGCTGTTTTCGACCCTGGCTGCATTCGCTCAGGAAAATGTGAGGGTCACTGCCGAACTTGAGGAAACAGAAGCAATCGTCGGTCAGCCATTGACACTACGCATCAAAATCCTGGTGCCTACATGGATGACCAAGGGGGCAGAATTTCCCAATCTTGAGGTCCCCGGTGTCATGGTGCGTCTGCCGCAGCGTTCCGGAGGTCCCATCTCTGAAACAATCGACGGGGAAACATGGTCAGGTGTGTCGCGAGGCTACAACATTTTTCCGTTGGAAGCAGGAACATTCAATATTCCCGGTCAGGAAGTAACAATAACCTATGCCGATCCGGAAACTTCGAAACCGGTAACCGAGAAAATCAAATTTGACGGTGTTTCATTCAAAGGCGTACTTCCGGACGCAGCCAAACAACTTGATCCACCAATCATCGCCAAGGGCTTTACCCTTGAGCAGAAAATTGAGGGAGAGACGGAACTCAATGCAGGTGATGCGATTACACGCACACTGACGGCCAAGATCAATGGTACCACGCCGGTATTGATTCCTGCATTGACGCCAAGTTCTGATGAAGAGCAGGTGCGTGCCTATACCAGTGAGCCGATTGTGACAGAATCTGAAAACCGTGGTGATTTGTCAGGAAGCCGCGTCGAAAAGACGACATATGTTGCGCAAAAGGCAGGGCCAACAACGATACCAGCAGTCGATTTTTCCTGGTTCAACATTGATACCAACCAAATTGAGACCGCATCGGTGCCTGAAACAAAGTTATCTGTCGCAGAAGGCGTAGCGAGTTCATCACAGGAGTTGGACGTCGCGGAATTTGCCAAGTGGCTTGCCTGGTTCGCTGCCGTGGCTATTTTGGCTGCACTCGGTTATCGCTATCTATATCCGCCATTCAGGAATTGGCTTGAAGAACGGCGTCGCGCCAGACTAGCCTCGGAAGATTACGCCCACAAACAAGTACTCGGTGCAATCAAAGCGAGGGATCTCAACGCTGTTTCAAATGCAACCGACAAGTGGCTTGCCTTTTTTCCGGCAGACAGTTTGAACCTGCATAATGAATTGGAGTCGGGAATGGCAATGCTGGGCGCTTACGAATTTGGCACCGATCCCCAAGGATTGGCTTCGGCAAATTGGAGTGAGTTCCGCAAGGAATATAGCCGGCTGCGAAATCAGGTTATCAGCGACAGGAAAAAAGCGTCCGAACGATATTCGCTTCCACAACTTAACCCAGAGTGGGTCCACAAATCGCAGCCGCAAATTTAGCGGTTTATTGATCTGAAGTTCGCCCTACAAGCCCGAAATAATGTAATTCATGATGGCTTCCATCCTGATCATGACCTTACGGATGACATGCGTAAACGAGACGCTTTCGGTATAGATTGCAATGGTTCCGGCGTTGCCGGGTGTCATGACCGAACTGTCTTCGGGATTGTCCAATACAATTCTGATCATGAATGGCTCAGCCGTTATGGTTCCAGCAGTCAACAAATTGCCGGATACAATGGCCTGTCCCTGGGATGCTATTTGCAAGACCGTTTCGACTTTTGCCGGAACGACCTTGCCCGGCAGCGCCTTGAACGCGATCTCGGCAGATTGGTCAGCCTTTACATGTCGCAACTGGTTCTGATTGATTTCGGCAACGATAATCTTTTCCGAAGTGTCTACAAAGACCATTGCCGGAGCCAATGGCAGGTTGGTGACGCGCTGACCGACTGTCAAGGCAAGATTGGTCACATAACCTTCGCTGGGTGCCAGGACAGATGTCTGTTCCAGGTCCCATATGGCCTTTTCAAGCTGGGATGTTGCCTCAGCGATCTTGGCAACGACCCCATCTGGCGTGACTGCCCCAATTTCAGCTTCCAGCTTGGATATTGTTGCCTCAACCTCTTCCACGACTGATTCGGCGCTATCGAGATTTGCCTGCCGGGTTTCAAGCCGGTTTTCAGCAATCACGCCTTGATCAACCAATTGCTGGTCATCATCAAACTGTGATTGTGCAAGGTTACGATTGGCCTCGGCACGGCGGAGTTGTGCCTGTGCCGCGACGAGTGCATCCTGATCCTGCTTTACCTGTGTCTCCACCCGAACCTTGGATGCCGAGGCGAGGTCCACAGCCAGTTGAAACGGTTCTGGATCTATCTGGAAAAGCAGATCGCCCTGTTTCAATGGAACATTGGGACCAACAGCAATATCTATCACCTGGCCGCTGACATTCGGGACAATTTGCACTGCCCTTGTCATCACGCGGGTCGGACCGGATGGGGCGCCCCACTGCATTGGAATGAAGAGAAATATGAACAGCACTACGACCCAGACAATAGTGGTAAGCCATGTCATTGCGGAATTCGGTACGACCTTCATCTTGATCAAAACAAACAGGACGGCAACATAGGCCAGCGTCAGAAAAGCAATCATGTCTGTGCCTCCTGACCCTCTGACGACCTGTCTTTACTTGGCCGACTGTCTTCCATTCCGGGATATTTCGTGAATGCCCAGATCAGTGCCAATGGCCAGAAAATTCCGGCAAGCAGTGCACCTACCCAACCGGCAACATTGATCGCTTCACTTTGAGGATGGTTTCGTTGTTTAGCAATTTTGCCGGGCAACATTGCCAGAACAATGAAACCTGCCAGCACAGCCAGGATCAATACAATCAGTACGATCCAGGCAAATATATCCAATCCTGACATGAACTCTCCCGGGGCTGAACCATGTCTACAAGAAGAACATACAGTTTTGCCGAATTCAGTGCATTAGCCAAGCTGAAACTTCATGATATTCAAATGAAATGCGGAAAAGAGTTGCACTTGAGCTGGTAGGACTGAATATACACAGATCGCGTATTCCGAGACCGCGAGGGGATTTTGATGAAAGATGAAGTGATTCTGGTAACCGGCTCAATGGGCTGCATCGGCGCATGGGTCCTTCGGCATTTGTTTGACCAGGGCGTAAACGTGATTGCTACGGATCTAGGTGATGATCCAGTCCGGCCCCGGCTATTGTTTTCCGATGATGAAATTGCCCGGATTAATTGGCAGCGCCTTGATGTGACAGATACCAATGCTGTGAACGATACAATCTCAAAAAACGGCGTGAACCGGATTATCCATCTGGCTGGGCTACAAATCCCGTTTTGCAGGGCAAATCCGCCGCTCGGTGCGGCCGTCAATGTGGTTGGCACGGTGAACATGCTGGAAGCAGCAAGGCAAAATGACGTTCGGGGATTGTCCTATGCAAGTTCGCTGGCAGCTCTGGGGCCGCCAGAACTATACACTGATTTGCCGGTACCTGATGATGCTCAGACTGCCCCCACCAATCTTTATGGCGTCTACAAGGTAGCCAATGAGGAAACGGCCCGTATTTACTGGCAGGATTGGCAGATCGGCAGCGTCGGCTTGCGGCCGTATAACGTTTATGGTGTGGCGCGCGATCAGGGCATGACGGCGGATATTGCCAAGGCAGTGTTAGCTGTAGCTGCGGACAAACCATTCCATATTCGATATGGCGGACCAATAGCTCTTCAACACGCCAGCGATGTTGCAAATATTTTCATTGATACAGCACGAGCCGAATACCAGGGCGCCACCGTGTGCAATTTGCGTAATGATGTGATCGACGTTCAGACCTTTGTCTCTGCATTGAGCGATCTTTACCCCCAAGCAAAAATCACCTGCGAGGAAGACAATATTCTTCCATTTCCCGCAGATCTGGATGACTCTGGATTGCGAACGATCCTCGGTGAAGTTCCTCACACGCCTTTGGAAGAAGCCATTCAGCAGGATTATGAGAAATTCCGTGAGTTAATTGCCGAAGATAAAATTGACCTTACCCAGCTCGAAAATTAGCCCCGAGACAAACCTGCATCGGCTACTAATCCGGCTTTGAATTTCGGTAGAAGCGCGCCGCAAGTGGCGCGCCCAGTATGACCAATACAACGCGGGTCAGGTGGTGAACGATTACAAATCCAAGATCAGCGCCCACTACCAATGCCAGGACTGTCATCTCGGCCTGACCGCCGGGCGCAAAAGCAAGGAAAGCTTCCACGGGATTTGCCAGTCCGAGTGCGGTGACCATCTGTGAAAAGATAGCTGCCAATGCAGCGAGTATGAACACAAACAAAACGCCTGCCAAAACGAATTTTCGTAATTCCAGAATTGTGACGCCGACATAACCGACACCAATCCCAATCCCGATCAGAAATTGAGCGGTTTCAATCGCTTCGGCGGGGGGCCTGTAATGCAATACGTCCGTAAGAGACAGAATTGCCGTCAGAATCATTGGGCCAATGATGGGCGCGCCGAAGAGCCCTGCCCGTTCAAAAGCCTTCCAGCCCACCAATCCCGCAATGATCATTATGACCAATTCCAACAGAGGAATGTCGGAAGCAGGCAATCCTACCGGATTGGTAAATTCAGCGTCGAATGCAAATCTGAGAAATATCGGTGCGACGGTTACAACCATTAGCACTCTTGTAGCGTGTATGAGCGAGAGCGCTCGCTGATCACCACCGGCCTCAGTCCCGAACAAAACCATATCCTGCAACCCACCCGGCATCGCTGCATACCAGGATGTTACCGGGTCCAGACCGAATATACGTTTGAAAAATGGCACTCCGATCAGCGCAATAACGATTATAAACAACGGGATGAAGGCAACAGAAGCCGCCATTTGCGGCAGTTGCGAGAGCACTTGCGGCGTTATGGAAGCTCCAATCGCAACACCCAGAATTGCGCGTGCGACCACTGAAATCGTACCGAGTCCCTTTAAATTCAAACCTGCAAGAGCTGCAATCAGGCAGGAGACCATGGAGCCAAACAAGAAGGGCAGCGGCATATTGAGCGCGAGAAATATCAGCGAGCCAATGACAGCAATGAAAACTGTCAACGCCTGGCGCTTGAGATTTCTCGAGTTCAGTATCAAGGGGATCCCAACTTTGGTGATACTTTTCTAAAATACCTTACATAAAATTTCTTCTCGATACCAAAGAAGCTGTCAACACAATCGCGACTGATACCTTGCCGGTTCATGTCAGGGCACAAATTCCTGAGATATCTACAAATCTGAAATTCGGACCTTCCGGGTGACTGGCGACAAGATAAATACTTCGGTATGAGTTCAGCGGGAATATCTGTTTACCAATGGGTCGCTGTGAAAGCGGAGAAAACCGGTAAAGACGATGGAAAAACAACCAACTGCAATCCCAATAATTGCCAATTTCGTCGTATTCAAAAACTTAGATCAATACTAAATGGATTCATCCAATGGCAATCAAATCCAAACTTGCAAACCTCAACCAAGTCCTGAAAAACAACGGATTGGACGCTGTCGCCTTTGTGCCGGGTTCAAATTTCCGAAAACTGTTCGGGCGTGACTTTAATTTGATGGAACGCCCTCTGGTTGTTGTCGTGCCAGCAGTTGGAGATCCGGTGGCGATCGTCCCAAATCTGGAAATGGTATCGTTTGAGAAAATCAAATTTCCCGGGAAAATTTTTGATTGGCGTGACGAAGATGGCTTTACCTCCGCATTTCAGAGCGCAGCAAATGCTTTGCCTCAACTCAAGAACAGCCGACGTTTTGGTCTGGAAGGACAGAGAATGCGCGCTTTTGAACATATGGCGCTTGCTGATATTTTTCCTGATGCGAGTTTTACAGATGAACAGCAACTAATTTCTTCAATCCGATTGAAAAAGTCTCCCCACGAGATTGCCTTGTTGAAGAGGGCCATAGAAATTTCGGAAACCGCTCTTGAGAAGACACTGGCTCAGGTGAAGCCCGGATTGACCGAAATGCAGATCAAGTCCGTATTGATGCACGAATTGTTTGCCAATGGCGCAGAAGCACTCTCATTTGACCCAATAGT
>JBPCWJ010000195.1:0-4061 GCA_051009635.1 Rhizobiaceae bacterium | reverse complement strand
ATACTGCGCTGGCAGCTCTGGTTATCTTTGTCATGCTGGAACTTTCCGACATTCGCTACTTCATCAATCTCTGGCGGATCAGGAAACTGGAATTCGCCGTCGCCATTCTGGCATTTGCTGGAGTTCTGGCCTATGGCGTGCTGGAAGGCGTGATGATCGGGGTGGGCCTTTCCCTTGTGCTCCTCGCCGAACATATCAGCCGCCCGCCACTGGAAATTATCGGCAGGACGAAATCTGGCACGTTACTGCCTTCCGACAAATCCGGTGAAGTGCCCGGCCTATTTATCCTGCGGATGTATGGGCCGCTGGTGTTTCTAAATGCTCGCAGATTGGCACGAACCATACAGTCGGAAATTGCCAAACGGCCAGATACCAAAGTCGTTTTACTTGATGCTTCCGCGACGACAGGGGCAGATACTACGGGAACGCTTACTTACATCAAGCTGCGAGACGTACTTGCTGAAAAAAGCATCGATTTTTGGGTGGCAGGAGTTAGAGACGACATCTGGTCGAGGATAGTAAAAACAATCGAGACTTCAAATGCTGAAATACCTCCACGGTTTGCTTCCGTCGAAGAGGCTTATGGCGAATTTTTAAAGACCGAAAGTGAAACAGCCAAATCAGGCTGAATTCCTCCAAGTCCAGACCCCATCTTGGAATTTGAGCATTTATTGGCTAAGAGGCAAGGAGTCACAATGTCGGCTCCAATAATGAGCTTACTTTCCGATAGCGCTGAAGCGTGCCGATACTTGCATCGAAGAAAGACCAATCGATGAAATCATCAAAAATCCTGCTAATTGTCAGCATCACTACATGGGCATTCTACATTGCCAGTTTCTCGGCTTTGGGATCAGGGTTCCCGACTATCGAATCCAGCGGACAGGAGATTGTTCAGTGGTTTTCGGACAACGGAACGAACGCCCGTATCTATGCCTGGACCTCGACCTCCTTTTCACTCGGGCTGGCAATCTTTGCCGGGCAAATTTCAGCGGTTCTGCCAAAGCCCAATCGTTACATATTTTTTGGCGGTGTGCTCGGCTTTGCCCTGACAGCACAGGTACAGGCCTGGATCTGGGCCGGACTGGCCTTTCATCCACAGGATCTTGACCCAGCCGCTGCGCGGACCATCTTCGACATCGCCAATTTCTGGGGTCCAATGGTCAATGGCTCAACCACCGCAATGGCCGTGGCGGTCGCTGCCCTCGGATTTGGCACTTCGCCAATCATTCCCAAATGGCTGACATGGCTGAGCGTGATTTTCTTCCTCGAGCAGGCAGTTGAGACCATAACCGTCTTTGGAAAAAACGGCTTCATCGCTCCAGGCGGCACGATGAACGTATATCTTGGCGGCGTGATCGGGCTCCTCTGGATCGCCGGTATTGTCAAATGGGCAATGCAGCGCCTGGACGAGGCAGCGCTGAATGAGGATAATTCGGCATAAGAATTTCACACATAATATTAATCTATCAGGCTCAAACCGACTACATTTTGGTTTTGTATCGCCGTTGACATGTTCCCGCCAGCAGACTAACCAGTGCCAAGGGAAAAGGCCCCTGCCGCTCGCTGGCTATGCCACGGTGAAGCCTTATGCAGATAATCGTCCACCTTCATCAGTTGTATGCGGTTGATTGGCAATGCGAGCACCATGTTCAGACCGCATCAAGAAACTTTATGAGGTCGAGATGAACAGTCACCATCCACTTCCATCGCTGCAAGCCATTAAATTACAGGCAAAGCGTCTTAGATCAGCGTTGGCCGAAAAAGGCCTGCCGATAAGTCATGGCCGTTCCCTGGAGATTCAGGCTAACAAACACGGTTACAAGAACTGGAATGCGATACGGGCAGCCATTGGCAATGAGGAACCGACGAGTCCGGTCGCGCAAGGCCAGATTGTAAACGGGAAATATTTGGGACAGAACTTCAAGGCCGAAGTGCTTGCCATCCAGGCATATAGCGACACAGGTAATTTCCGGGCAACGTTCCGCTTCGACGATCCCGTTGATGTGGTGTCTTTCGACAGTTTTTCATCCTATCGGAAACAGGTCTCCTGTTTTATTGATAGAAGCGGAAAAACACACGAAAAAACATCTGATGGAAATCCACATCTTTCGCTGAACATCTAGGGTCTATAGATGCGTATCGAGAAGAACTACCTGCTGCCATTTCCACTCGAGCAAATCTATGCTGCCTGGATTTCTTCAGACACCGTAATTGCCCCGGCAAAACGTATGAAAATAGAGCCCGTCATAGGCGGGCTCTATCAACTGTTCATGGATGCAAATTCGACGACCCCAAGCATGGAGGGTCAGTTTCTGGAAATCATGCCAAATCAACAGCTTCGCTACACCTGGGAATGGCACAAGGAGGGGAATGTCTCGGAGGTCAAGGTCCGATTCAGCCCGGCAGATAACGGCACCAGAGTTGAGCTTTCCCATTCAGGATTTACTACCGAGCAGGCAGCCGAAATGCACAGCCAGGGCTGGGACAATTACATCGAAGGCCTCACCAAACTGCTGGCAAGCAAGTAGCGGCTCACGCAGATCGATCCGATAACAACCTACTCTACCAATGGCAGTAGCTGGCTCATGGAAGCCTTGGCATCACCAAAGAACATCCTTGTATTATCTTTGTAGAACAGCGGATTTTCGATTCCCGAATATCCAGTACCCTGCCCGCGCTTGGAAACAAAAACCTGCTTCGCCTTCCAGACTTCAAGCACCGGCATGCCCGCAATCGGTGAATTGGGGTCTTCCTGCGCTGCAGGATTTACAATGTCATTGGACCCAATGATGATAGCCACATCGGTATCCGGAAAGTCCTCATTGATCTCATCCATTTCCAGCACAATGTCATAGGGAACTTTCGCCTCGGCGAGTAGCACATTCATGTGGCCGGGCAAACGTCCGGCAACCGGATGGATTGCGAACCGGACCTCTTTTCCCGCTTCTCGCAGCTTGCTGGTTAATTCGCTGACTGCCTGCTGCGCCTGGGCAACTGCCATTCCATAACCCGGCACGATGACCACACTGTCGGCGTCATTCAAGGCAGCGGCCACGCCACCTGCATCAATTGCTACCTGCTCGCCCTCAACCGCCATCTGCTCGGCAGAAGCGCCACCAAAGCCACCCAATATCACACTGATGAAGGACCGGTTCATCGCCTTGCACATGATATAGGACAGGATCGCACCGGAAGAGCCGACAAGTGCGCCAACTACGATCAGGAGGTCATTGCCGAGCGAAAACCCGATTGCCGCCGCCGCCCAGCCAGAATAGCTGTTCAGCATCGACACAACGACGGGCATATCCGCGCCACCAATCCCCATAATCAGGTGATAGCCAATGAAGAGCGCCAGCAGTGTAAGAATTACAAGCGTCCAACTGCCCGAGCCACCAAGATACATCATCACGAACACAACCGACAGCACTGCTGCAGTCGCATTCAACAAGTGCCCACCGGGCAGCTGCTTGGCCGCGGAATCGACGCGCCCCGCCAGCTTGCCATATGCAATTACCGACCCAGTGAAAGTCACCGCCCCGATCCAGATACCAAGAACCAGTTCCACCTGTAGAATGGTGATCTCGACGCTCGATTTCTTGGCGATGAGCTGTCCGAAAGATGAGAGAGCGTCATTGATTTCCTCGGGTAATCCGACGGCAGTGTATCCGTCGGGTCCAACAGCGCCAAGCACCTGGCCAGCATCTGAATAAATGCCGGCAATCGTGTTGATCATGATGTCTGCATTGAATCCAACAAACACCGCGGCCAGGCCCACAAGACTGTGCATGATCGCCACAAGCTCGGGCATCTGTGTCATCTGAACTCGCGTGGCCAGTTGGTAGCCCACCACAGCCCCGCCTGCGATCAGGATAAGCGACAGGATCCACAAGCCCTGCCCTGGACCAATCAATGTAGCCACTACAGCGATGAACATGCCGACGATCCCGTACCAGACCGCCCGCTTTGCACTCTCCTGTCCGGACAGACCGCCGAGGCTCAGGATGAATAGAACAGCCGCAACCACATAGGCCGCTGTCGTAAAGCCGAAATCCATAACCCTG
>JBPCWJ010000194.1:0-6858 GCA_051009635.1 Rhizobiaceae bacterium | reverse complement strand
GGCACAGGATGTGGCGACTGCGATGAAAATTACCGCCCAAGACCTCAAGCAATTGGGCATAATTGACAAGATAATTGGCGAACCGGTTGGCGGGGCGCATCGCGGCCATCAAGAAGTTATGGAAGCTACTGCTGAGGCCATTCGCTCCGATTTGAAGGATTTGGCTGGCATGGGCGCAAATGAACTGCGCACACAGCGCAGAAACAAGTTTCTCGCAATCGGGCGAACGCTCGGGCAATAATTGTCGGGAGTGAAGCTGATTTAGGCGCCAGTCCACGTAGAACCTGCAGATTCGCCTCGACTTTCCGATCGATTGGCTTTTAATGGACGGGCTTCAAATCCGATGAATTTCTGTCTAAATTTGAATATAAACCTATTTGTGATCGAAACTGGTGCAAATTTGTAACCAAGCGTGAACCATAAAATGATAGACTTGGCGTGAATTCGATTGCAGCTTAATTCGGCCTCAAGACCGAAATAACAGGCGTCAATGCGCGTACAGGCAGAGTTTTCGGGACCATGAACAAACCTCGTCACCTATGGAAAGCCAGTTTTCTGGTTCTGGCATTGGCCGTTGGCGGCTGCCAGGGTGGCGTAAGCGAGTATTTTCCTCATCCCCAGAAAGCTGAAATGCCAGTTCCCACCGAGCTTGTAGAGGTCATGAGGGAAAAAGGCATGAGCCTGAAATCGCCGATCATGATCCGCGTATTCAAGGAGGAGAATGTCGCCGAGATCTGGAAGAAGACCAATAGCGAACGCTATGACAAGCTTGCTGAATACGAAATTTGCAAATGGTCGGGTAAGCTTGGGCCGAAATTCAAGGAAGGTGACCGGCAGGCGCCAGAAGGGTTCTATACCGTCAAACCCTGGCAGATGAATCCCAACTCGGAATATTATCTCTCCTTCAATCTTGGATTTCCCAATGCATATGACCGTGCACACAAACGCACGGGTTCCCATTTGATGATGCATGGCGCATGTTCGTCTGCAGGATGTTATTCCATGACCGATGAAAATATCGGTATCATGTTTGCCCTGGCCCGGGATGCACTTGAAGGCGGTCAGGAAGATTTCCAGGTCCAGGCATTTCCGTTTCGCATGACGCCTGAGAATATGGCGCTTCACAAGGAAGATGAGCATTTCGAATTCTGGAAAATGCTCAAGGAAGGTTATGATCACTTCGAAATAACACGCGTTCCCCCGAAAGTGGATGTGTGTGAAAAACGCTATGTTTTCAACCAGGAAGCAGAAGAGGGTGAAGTCTTCAAGGCGACAGAGGAATGTCCGCCAATGGCCATGCCGGATAGCCTGGCACTGGCCTATTCCGACAAGCTTTCAAAAGATGAAGAAGCCTTCAGGCAGGTATTGAAAAAGCAGGCCATCAAGGCTGCCTGGAAGGGTGAGGAAGTTCAGCCTGAAGAAGAAATCAAGGAAGCAACTCTGGCAACCGATCCGACTGCACCCGGTGTTACTGCTCCTGTGACTATTGATGGTGAACGCGTTATTGCAGATTATCCGGGGGGTGTTCCGGTTCCGACAAAGCCAGACCGCCCGGAACCCGAGGCAGAGCCCAAACGACCCTGGGGATTGCTGGGCTGGCTGCGCGGCGGCAAGAATTAGTCAACCGCGCAGATTTCAAACTTCAAATTGGACTTCTATCCACTGCCTAATTGTAACTACCGTGGCAATGTTTGTACTTCTTGCCTGAGCCGCAGGGGCATAACTCGTTTCGTCCGACCTTGCCCCATGTCTGCGGATTATTTGGATCGCGATCTTCCGGGGAAACCTGATTATTGGTTACAGGTGCAAATGCTTGTACAGGTGCCTCACCGGCTTCTTCCCCCATTCCAGAGGATGAGGGATGGCTGGCTTCCATTTCGAGCGGTTCGGGTTCGGAATCCTCGGCAGCCTGCTGAACAACTTCAACACGCATCATTTGTGCGGTGACCGCCTGTCTCATATTGGCAAGCAGGCTCTGGAACAGTTCAAAACTCTCAGACTTGTATTCATTGAGAGGGTCGCGCTGTGCATAGCCGCGAAAACCGACGACTGATCTCAGATGATCGAGATTGACTAGGTGCTCGCGCCACAGATGGTCCAGCGTCTGCAAAACGATCGATTTCTGAACATATTTCGTGATTTCGGGGCCAAAACGGTCCGCCCGTTCCTTCGCGGCCGCATCAGCTTTCTCAGTCAGGCGTTCACCCATGCCCTCATTGTCGATGCCCTCTTCCAAAGCCCATTCATCAACTGGCAGGTCAAGGTTAAGGAACTGGTTTGTCTGTTCCTTCAAGGTTTCCACGTCCCATTGCTCTGCATAGGCTTTTTCGGGCATGTTCCTTGCGACCATGTCTTCGATGACCTCATGGCGCATGTCATCTACAATTTCGTCAATGTCCTCACCCTTCATCAGGTCAATACGCTGTTCGAAGATCACCTTGCGTTGATCGTTCATGACGTCATCGAATTTCAGCAGGTTCTTGCGGATATCGAAATTCCGTCCCTCGACTTTCTTCTGGGCTTTTTCAAGTGCCTTGTTGATCCAAGGGTGGACAATTGCCTCATCTTCCTGGAGACCCAGTTTCTGCAACATGCCGTCCATTCTCTCTGATCCGAAAATACGCATCAGATCATCCTGCAGAGAGAGAAAGAATTTGGAATGACCGGGATCGCCCTGGCGCCCGGAACGTCCGCGAAGCTGGTTGTCGATCCGGCGGCTCTCATGGCGTTCGGTACCGATGACATAAAGCCCACCTGCCTCCAGCGCCTTTGCCTTCAGATCGGCAACTTCCGCCCGGATTTTGGCTTCCTTGTTATCGTAGCTTTTACCCGGTTTGGCATCAGCGAGTTCGTGTTCAACACGCATATCAACATTGCCACCAAGCTGAATATCAGTACCACGGCCTGCCATGTTGGTTGCGATTGTGATTGCTCCCGGCACACCAGCCTGCGAGATGATGAAGGCTTCCTGTTCATGATAGCGGGCGTTCAGGACCCGGAAATCCTTGATACCATCCTGACGCAGTCTTTCTGCCAGCATTTCGGATTTGTCGATGGATGTCGTGCCGACGAGAACAGGCTGGTTTCTTTCGCGGCATTCACGAATGAGATGCACGATCGCACGGAATTTTTCTTCTGCCGTACGATAAACCTCATCATCATCATCGATCCTGGCAACCGCCATATTAGTCGGGATATCGACAACCTCCAGACCGTAAATATCCATGAATTCCTCGGCCTCGGTCATTGCCGTGCCGGTCATACCTGCGAGTTTGTCGTAAAGCCTGAAATAGTTCTGGAATGTGATGGAAGCAAATGTCTGGTTTTCCGGTTGAATGGTAACTTTTTCCTTGGCCTCCAGCGCCTGGTGCTGGCCTTCGGAATAACGGCGACCGGGCATCATCCGGCCGGTAAATTCGTCAATGATCACAATCTCGCCATTGCGAACGATGTAATCCTTGTCCTTGTGGAACAGTTTGTGGGCTTTGAGCGCATTGTTGATGTGATGGACAACCGCAACATTTTCCACATCGTACAGGGAATCACCTTTCAAAAGGCCCGCTTCACGGAGCCTTTCTTCCAGTTTTTCATTTCCTTCCTCGGTGAAGGTTACAGAGCGCTGTTTTTCATCAAGCTCATAATCTTCTTCATTAATTCCCGGAATAAATTCATCAACGGTGACATAGAGGTCCGATTTGTCATCGATCGGCCCTGAGATAATGAGCGGCGTGCGAGCCTCATCTACTAGAATTGAATCAACTTCGTCGACGATTGCATAATGGTGTCCGCGCTGAACCATCGATTCGAGTTCAAATTTCATGTTGTCGCGCAGATAGTCGAAACCAAATTCGTTATTGGTCCCGTATGTTATGTCGCATTTATAGGCATCGCGCCGATCTTCATCTTCGATGCCATGGACGATTACGCCGGTGGTAAGACCCAGAAAGGAATAGATTTTTCCCATCCATTCGGCATCGCGGCTTGCAAGATAATCATTGACCGTCACGACATGTGTGCCGTTGCCTTCCAATGCATTCAGGTAAACGGGCAAGGTTGCGACAAGCGTTTTACCTTCACCGGTGCGCATTTCCGAAATCTTGCCCTGATGCAGGATGATGCCGCCGATAAGCTGAACGTCAAAGTGACGCATGCCCAGGGCTCTCTTTGAAGCTTCGCGAACTACGGCAAATGCAGGTTCCAGGATTTCATCCAGCTTCTTGCCTGCCGCCAATTGTTCACGAAAAAAGTCCGTTTTCGCGCTCAATTCTTCATCAGACAAAGCTTCCATTTCGCCTTCAAGGGCATTTATTGCATCAACCCTTGGCTGAAGTGCCTTGATTTGCCGGTCATTGGCTGAACCGAGAACCTTGCGTGCGATTCCACTAAATATGCCCATTTAGGCCTCTTGTTTCTATGCTCATGTCCCAAAGAGCTTGATATCGGACAGGTCGAACCGACTGAAGAAGCTGCCAGATTGTAAACTAATTGTTTTGTAATGAGCAGGATCAGTTCTGGACGCCGGGTTTCAGGACAGATAAGAGGGGGCAAAAGGGTTGTCAACGTTATCGACGGACGCATTTATGCAAGTTGAAGCGTCTTTATCAAAACAATCGACAACCACCCCAGGAATTCTGACACTGTAAAAGGAACAGAAATGATTTATTTTGGCCAAAGCCAGACGTTCAGGAAGATCATCCGGAATACGTCTGTAATCGCAATTTCGTTCTGCATCGCTTCAACGATGTGGCAAAGCGCTTTGGCGCAAGAAGAAAAGTCGGTTATCGCCAAGATCGATGGCGTGGAAATCACCGAACGTGATCTTGCCTATGCAGAAGTTGATCTTGCCAGCCAGTTCCGGCAGGTGCCCGATGCCCAGCGCAAGGCTGCAATCCTGAATGCGCTTATTGATATCAAGATTCTGGCGAAAGCTGCCGAGGCGGAAGGTCTGGGAGATGATGAAGCATTCAAATCACGCATGCAGTTCCTTCGTGAGCGGGCGCTTCACAATAATTATTTTCAGAAAAATGCGCTTGAGGCTGTAACGGATGAAGACGTACGCGAGCGTTATGAAAAAGAAATTGCCGCAATGGAAAAAACCGAGGAAGTGCGCGCCAGGCATATTCTGGTGAAAACAAAGGAAGAGGCCGAGGAAATAGTCAAGGCTATTGAAGCTGGCGGTGATTTTGAGGAAACAGCCAAGGAAAAGTCAACAGGCCCCAGCGGACCGCAAGGAGGCGATCTTGGATTTTTTGCGAAGGGTCAGATGGTTCCGGAATTTGATGCCGCGGTATTCGCGCTTGCAGATGGCGAGATGGCAAAAGAGCCTGTACAGACCCAATTTGGATGGCACATTATCAAACGCGAAGAGAGCCGGGTTAAGGAACCTCCTGCATTCGATGCGGCAAAGGATGCCGTTCGCCAGATTGTCTTGCGTGAGAAATATGCCGATCTCGTAAAGGCATCGCGCGAAGGCGTTGCAATTGAAGTGATGGACGAAAATCTGAGAAAACAGCTTGAAAGTGCTGCGCCAAGCCTTCAGTGAGTGCGCCTGACTATCCGACATGAGTACAAAAATTTCGCCACTCGCTCCCAAGACCTTTCCGGATATGCCCGAAATATCCGGTGTGCGAATGGGGAGCGTTCAGGCAGGTATCAAATATGAAGGCAGGAAGGATCTGACTGCATTCGTATTTGATGCCCCAACTCGTGTTGCCGGGGTCCTGACAAAATCAAAATGTCCTTCGGCACCGGTGGACTGGTGCCGGAAAATCCTTCCGGCCGGAAATGCTGATTGCCTGATCGTCAATTCCGGCAACGCTAATGCCTTTACTGGAGTAAAGGGTATGCGCAGTGTGGAAATGACAGTTCAGGCTGCGGCGGAAGCGTTTTCCTGCAATCCTGCGGAGACTTTCATTGCCTCAACCGGTGTGATCGGTGAACCGCTTGATGTTTCCGGTTTTCGATCAAAACTCACAGAAATTGCCGGTTGTGCAAACAGCAATGGCTGGTTCGATGCGGCCCAGGCCATAATGACGACGGACACTTATCCGAAACTTGCCGCAAGGTCGTTCAGTATTGGTGGCGAGACTTATCTGATAAATGGCATAGCCAAAGGTTCAGGCATGATTGCGCCTGACATGGCAACCATGCTGGCATTTCTGGTCACCGACTTGCCAATTGCGCACACTGCACTTCAAAAAATGTTGTCTGCGGAAATCAAGGATAGTTTCAACGCGATTACGGTCGATGGCGATACTTCCACAAGCGATACGGTTCTGTTGTTTTCCTGCGGCGAACTTTCAGAACACAAAGGTGCTGAAAGTGCGACGACATCCTCACTGAAGCAGTTCCGGCAGGCGCTCAGGGAAGTACTGCATGAACTTGCCATGCTGGTTGTCCGTGATGGCGAAGGTGCCAGCAAGCACGTGGAAATATCTGTAAGCGGTGCGAAATCGAAGGCGTCAGCACACAAGATAGCTCTTGCGATTGCCAATTCGCCTTTGGTCAAGACTGCAATTGCCGGTGAAGACGCAAATTGGGGCAGGATTGTAATGGCGGTCGGCAAGGCGGGTGAGCCAGCTGACAGGGATAGATTGTCCGTGTGGTTTGGTGATATCCGGGTGGCCATGAACGGAGAGCGCGACCCGGATTACAGCGAAGAAGAAGCCTCAGCAATCATGCGGAAAGAATATATTCCGATCGCAGTCGATATTGGTATTGGCAATGGGAGCGCGACGGTATGGACCTGTGACCTTACCGCCGGGTATATTTCCATTAACGCAGACTACCGCAGTTAAATTGGAAAGAATTATCGTTGATTTTCCGGCCCGGACAAGAAAACCGGAAACCTGATCTTGC
>JBPCWJ010000193.1:0-19504 GCA_051009635.1 Rhizobiaceae bacterium | reverse complement strand
CCAATGACGCTCTCTCCATTCAGGGCTGTAATTGCCAAAGGTGATTTTTCGCCGCATTGGTCCTCCGATATCGGAGGTGCAACCCTTCCGGTAACCTTTCCTTCCAGCAGTGCCGGACAGGAAGCCTGATATATCCGGACCGGATCTGCCGGCAGATCTCTTTCAGGTTTCGAGGTTTCGCCGTCAGGCCGCGGTGTGGGCACTGCGATTGGCGCCTGGCCCCATCCCTCCACCGGATAGCCAACCGAGCTGATAACCAAAATCAGGGCGATTGCAATCATCTTCATGCAGATTGCTTCGCACAAGATATCCAGCCGGGCAAGGCTGACAGCGATTTCAGATAATCAGTAATCGCCTTGAACAATGGAAAAATCAAAAGCCGGGACAAGGTTTTGGGAGCAATCTATGCCCGCTTTAATCCGCCCGCATATCATCCTGGTGTTGAAACTGCATGAGAGGTGAATTTCAAAATGGACAAAACACCAAATCTCGATCTTCCATATATTGCACCGGCACAGGCGCAGAAACATGTGACCCATAATGAGGCTTTACAGATATTGGATTCGACTGTGCATCTTTCCGTTGCAAGCCGTTCCATGGCCAGCCCACCTTCCAGTCCGGAAGAGGGGCAACGCTACATAGCAGCAGCAAGTTCCACAGATGCCTGGGCTGGTCATGACCTGGATGTTTGTGTCTGGCAGGACGGTGCCTGGACATTTCTGGTTGCCCGCAAAGGATGGTTGGTATGGATTGATGACGAGACTCTTCTCTGTGTTTGGAATGGATCAGCATGGGTAGAATCAAGCACGGCTGAGAGCGTCAACCCAACCGATCTGGTGGGCGTCAACGCAATTGCCGACAGTTACAACAAGCTGTTTGTAAAATCTGATTCAGTCCTGCACAGCCATGATGACGTTACACCGGGTTCGGGCGACGCCCGTCACGTAATCAATAAGGCACAATCCTCGAATACTGCATCCTTGCTTTATCAGGCAGGATGGTCGGGCCGCGCAGAAATTGGTCTTGCTGGAAACGACAATTGGCAGGTCAAAGTCAGCCCGGATGGCTCAAATTGGGCGCAAGCCCTCGAAGTTGACAAAAGCACCGGATTTGTTGGCCTGGGAACAAGTATTCCCTCAACAAACCTGCATGTAGAGGGTCCTGCGCGTGTCAGCAGTTACCAGATCAGCGGATTGCCGGATGCCTCGGCTACGGGTGCGGGGTCAATGATATTCGTCACTGATGAAACCGGAGGGCCGGTACCCGCGTTCAGCGACGGATCAAATTGGCTGCGCGTCACCGACAGAAATATTGTTAGCTGATAAACTCCTTGAACTACTTGAGCACATACTGACGGAAACAATTGTCTACGGTCTTTCAATTGTATAAAGGGAACAGGCATCGCCACGATGTAAAATCATTGCCCTGGCGACAAATCATATAGGTTATATTGTTGAGCAGGCAATCCAAACCATGGACGTAAAATTTGGAACGAGCGGTCTTCGTGGATTGGCCGATGAACTCCTTGATAGGGTCGCCGGTGTTTATACAAATGCGTTCTGCGAATATTGCCGCGGATATATACAATACGAAGATAAGAGCCCAATATTCGTAGCCAGGGATTTGAGGGAATCAAGCCCGCAAATTACCTCTGTTGTGTTGGAGGAAATCCACGAACGAGGTTTTGAGCCCGTCGATTGTGGCGCAGTACCGACACCGGCACTCGCCTATTTTGCGATGTCCCGTAATGCACCATCCATCATGGTTACCGGTTCGCACATTCCCGCAGACCGAAACGGGTTGAAATTCTATTTGCCTGCCGGGGAAATCGACAAGGATGACGAGATTGCAATTACGCAGCTGGCCGAGGAACAGAGCGGCAATGTGGAGTCTCGGCAAATAGAACCTTCTTCCAAATCTGTACAGTCCATCCAGGCTGAGGTGATTGATTCGTTTAACTTCCGCTACCAGAATCTTCTTCCCGCAAAAGCACTTGATGGCTTGTCGGTGGGATTATGGGAGCACAGCTCGGTGGCAGCCCCTTTCCTGAAAAAGGCCCTCGAAAGCTTCGGTGCTAAAGTCGTTACGTTTGGCCGGACGGAAGAGTTTATCCCGGTCGATACCGAAGCGCTGAGTGACGGGACAAGGGTGCTGCTTGAAGAAATGGCTGTCGATCACAAGCTCGATGCGATCATCTCGACCGATGCTGATGGCGACAGGCCATTGATTACGGACAACAGCGGCAGGCAGATACAAGGTGATCTGATTGGTTGTATCACTGCTGAATTTCTTGGCGCACATGCCATTGCAACACCGGTCACATCGAACTCGGCAATAGGCCGCAGTTCCGGTTTTGATGTATTACGTACGCGGGTAGGCTCACCCTATGTGATCGCCGCCATGCAGCAACTGGCGGATAGCCACACTCCTGATGGAAGCAGGATCGTTGCCGGTTTCGAAGCAAATGGCGGGTTTCTTCTGGCAACGGATGCACACCATTGCGGCAAGATTGTCACCGCCCTGCCTACCCGTGACAGCGTATTGCCGATACTTGCCGTTCTTTCCAGAATAGCTGCCGATGGTACAGATCGATTAAAACACGATTTTGGTTTCAAACATGTCTTTGCAGGTCGGATTGAGGACTTTCCACAGGACAAATCCGCTGCCCTGATGGCCTGGCTGGGTGAATCCAGGGAAAATCTGAAAAAATTCATGGAAAGCCATGGCGGACTGGCTGAAGTGGACCTTACCGACGGATTCCGGATATCGACCCTGGACAATCGGATCGTCCATTTGCGGCCATCGGGAAATGCTCCCGAAATGCGTATTTATTGCGAGGCTGAAAGCGTAGAAGCAGCCCGAATCCTGTTCGACAAAGTGCGAACTGAAACGTCAAATTTTCAATTGGGCTGAGTGCATACGTATTTCTTAAACAAAAGTAATATCTAGACCACTTGCAACTGGATGGCGATTACTATCTATTGGCGCCGCGTTTAGGGGTACCAGGCCCGAAATCACCTTTTGCGGCTTGTTTCCTCTGATCGTATTATTTTGACGTCCGATAAATCATATTGGAGGAATAGAATGGACCGTCGTAAGTTTTTGAAATCAGCGGGTACCGCAACTGCTGGCGCAGCAGCAGTTTCCACGTTGAGTGCACCTGCAATTGCGCAGGATACAAAAGACATGGTTATCGTCTCAACCTGGCCCCGGGATTTTCCAGGCCTGGGTATTCCCGCGCAAAGATTGGCAGCGCGTATTACCGAACTCACTGATGGCCGCATCAATGTGCAATATTTTGCCTCAGGCGAGCGCGTGGGAGCATTCGATTCATTTGATGAAGTGGCCTCCGGTAATGCGCAAGCATATATCGGAGCAGATTACTACTGGACTGGAAAGCACAAGGGTTGGGCAGCATTTACTGCAATCCCCTTTGGTTTGACCTATACCGAGATTGACGCCTGGACGAAATATGGTGGTGGACAGGAACTGTGGGACGAACTCGCTGGTGAGTTTGGCCTCAAGAATTTTGCCTGTGGCAATACCGGTGTTCAGATGGGCGGCTGGTTCAACAAGGAAATCAACGCAGTTGACGACCTCAAGGGCCTGAAAATGCGCATACCCGGTCAGGGTGGTGAAGTGATTGCCAAGCTTGGTGGATCTTCGGTTTCGCTGCCAGGCGGTCAGATCTATGAAAACCTTGTTTCGGGTGCAATTGACGCCACAGAATGGGTTGGCCCCTTCAATGATTTCTTCATGAAGTTCTACGAGGCCGCCAAATATTATTACTGGCCTGGCATGCATGAGCCGGGCGCACAGCTGGCATTCGGCATGAACAGGGCGTTCTGGGATGGTCTGTCTCCCACTGATCAGGCGATCATTCAAGCCGCCTGTAACGAGGAAAATGCCCGCACCATGGCAGAAACCAATGCCAATAATGGTGCTTACCTCGCACGGCTGATCAATGATCATGGTGTCGAGTTGAAGGAATTCAACGATGATATCTACGCCGCATTCGGTGAAGCCGCCCAAGAAGTGCTTGAAGAAGCGCGTGACCATTCTCCGCTTTCCAAGAAGATCATGGATGCGGTGGTAGATGCCCGTCAGGAAATCGGTTCCTGGACCGCGCTTTCCGACATGGCATATGTGCAGAAGCGCAATGAAGTGGTAGGCATCTGATACCAAAACCGGTATCATCAAGATGACAATATTATGGGGCGGAGCAAAAGTTCCGCCTCATCTTGGGCTTCATTATAATACGGGGCGGCGCTCTCTCCATGACCGACAAAGTTGAGCACCCAAAACTGACGCTTTATGCCCGGATGTTTGGTTGGGCCAATCTGGGCATTGTGGCGGCTTTTGTAATCAATGTTTTCCTGACAAATGCGGGCGGTATGCCCGGCGCAGCCTTGTTGTCGAATGCGACGGGCGCTTCTGCCTGGATTCAGGCAGCTCTATATCCTGCTGTAATGGCAATCGCCGTTCTTTTTGTCCTGAGGGCACCGGATATGACCTTGCGGGCCGAAGCGGACAGGATCACCGAATTAAACAATTTCATCATTCGCGCAGCGTTCTGGTCTGTTTTTATTATAGGCGTTGTCGATGCAGCAGTTACATTTCTACGCGTCGAAGGTATGCTCACCATTTTCATTGGCGAGGATCTGAATCGTGAACTTGGCCGTTCGCAATTCAGGGGCACCTATATTCATATCCCGCTGATAATAGTCTCGATCGGACTGGCGGCTGTGACAAGGACGCTCGGATTTATCTGGCTGTCTCTCCTGATCGTCATTGCAGAACTCCTGATTGTTTTCAGCCGGTTTGTGTTTTCCTATGAGCAGGCATTCATTGCCGATCTGGTCCGGTTCTGGTATGCCGCGCTCTTCCTGTTTGCCAGCGCATATACGCTGGTCGAGGAAGGCCATGTTCGCGTTGACGTCTTCTATGCATCATTCAAGGACAAGACAAAGGGCTTTGTAAACGCGATTGGAACGCTGACTATGGGCATTGTGTTTTGCTGGACAATCCTGATCGTCGGCATGAGCGGCAAGAATTCGATTATCAACTCGCCGGTGTTTAATTTCGAGGTCACCCAGTCGAGCTTCGGCATGTATGTGAAATATATGATGGCCGCGTTCCTGGGTATTTTCGCAATTTCCATGATGGTTCAGTTCACATCCTATCTGTTGTGCGCAATCGCAGACTGGCGGGGCGATCCGGGGCATGTGGACCATGAATCAGTCAGTATTGCCTAGAGGAACGGTCGGGATAATCTGATATGGAATTACTGTTTCTCCTTCTCCTGATCATCCTGATGGCGTTGGCATTGGGCAGCGGCTATCCGGTTGCTTTCGCGCTGCCCGGTTCTGCTATCATCTCGATTTTGGCGGCTGCAATTTGCGGCTACCTGTTTGCAGGTGATGTCGATGCCTATTTTGCCCAGGGCGGTCCCGGCCAGTGGCTCAGCGCCGGCGTTACCAATCTGCGTGGTGTCTATTGGGAAACGGAACGTGACACGCTGATTGCGATTCCGCTTTTCATCTTCATGGGCATCATGCTGCAGCGCTCCAAGATTGCCGAAGATCTGCTGATTACCATGGCGCAATTGTTTGGGCCGATACGTGGCGGGCTCGGTATTTCGGTCGTATTTGTGGGTGCGCTTCTTGCTGCAACCACCGGAATTGTCGGTGCAACCGTTGTCGCCATGGGACTGATTTCCCTTCCGGCCATGCTGCGCAACAATTATTCAAAGCCGCTTGCGACCGGCACAATTGCCGCTTCCGGCACGCTGGGCCAGATCATACCACCATCCATCGTGCTGATCATTCTGGCCGACCAGCTGGCAAGTGCTGCCGATCAGGCAGGTACTACGCGCAAGGCGCTTTACAAGGCGTCGACTGGCGAACTCACCATGCCGTCAACCTTTGACGTTGCCTCGACAAGTGCCGGGGAAATGTTCCTTGGTGCGTTCGTGCCCGGCCTGGTTCTGGTCGGCCTCTATATGCTGTTCATTCTCATTTTTGCCTTCTTCAATCCAAAGGCTGCGCCCGCGGTTCCCTATGACGGCAAATATGACCGGCAATTTGCGATCAAGGTTTTCCTGACACTGGTTCCGCCTCTGACCCTGATTGTCCTCGTGCTGGGTTCCATCATTGGCGGTATTGCCACCGTCAACCAGGCTGGCGCCATTGGCGCAGCAGGTGCGCTGGTCATGGCGGGATACCGTCTCTATGAGGGAAAGAAGGGTGCCTATTGGCCTGCACTTCTGGCGCTTGCTTCGCTTGGCGTCCTCGCGGTGCTGCTCAACAGCCATGAGATCAATGTCAAATCCATCAAGACCTCCACCGATGTCTGGGTGATGACCTTTGCGGTAATCGCCGTGTTTGGATTGATTTCCGCTCTGGTCTGGAGCGGCTGGCGCGCCTACAAGACCGAGGATACCATGAATGGCGTGATGGTGGAGACCGCCAAGACCACCTCGCTTGTCTTCATCATCCTGCTCGGCGCCGCCATGCTGACCGCTGCATTCCGTGCCTTTGGCGGAGAAGAGCTGGTCCGTGAATTTCTGACCAGCCTGCCCGGTGGGTTCTGGGTTCAGTTCATCATCGTTATGGCGGTGATTTTTGTCCTCGGATTCTTCCTCGATTTCATCGAGATCGCCGTGGTTGTGGTGCCGATCGTCGCCCCCATCCTGCTGGCAGATCCCGGAGCCAATATCACCGCCGTATGGCTGGGCGTGATGATTGGCCTGAACATCCAGACATCCTTCCTGACGCCGCCATTCGGCTTTGCCCTTTTCTATCTTCGCGGCGTTGCCGATGCGACGGTCAAGACAATCGAAATCTACAAGGGCGTGATTGCCTTTATCGGGCTGCAATTACTGGCGCTTTTCATCGTGGCTGTCTCGCCACAACTTGTGAACTATCTGCCCAACCGCCTGTCGCTATTATCTGAAACTGCGCCGCCGCCGCGCAATCCGCAGCTTCAGTATTGCATGGAACAATTTGTGTTCGAGCAATTGGGCAATGAGGGTGAAACCATCCGCAATGCAATTGCCAGCGCAAGAACGCTTGATCTTTCCTACGTTCCCGTTTCCTTTGGCAATGACTTCAAAAGCATTTACGACAATGCCGAAAAATCGCTCGATACCGTTCCTGAAATTGTCTCGGCAGAAAACGCGCTTGGTGAAGCGGAAGGCGATTACCGCCCGCTACATCGTGAGGTCCGTTCGATTGAATCGGATATCCGCCGGCATGAAGAGCATATCAAGCATTACGAAACGCTGCTGCGCCGGACCCGGGACGATACAGATGGCGTGGAGGATATCCGCGCCAGATATGAGCGTCTGATCGAGGAAAGCAAACAGGAGGCAGAGCAGCTTGCGGGCACAATACCCGAGAACTGGAAGTCGACCTATGATGCATTTGCAGAACTGCGCAAGGCAGAGACCAATGCGCGCAATCAATATCGCCGCGCAGTAGACTCTTCCTATGAGGGTCTGACCGAACTGATCGCAGTCGTCAAAAGTGCGGGTGAAATTTCTGAAGCCGGTCCGGCGATTGAAGAACTGCGCCAGACCATTGCATCAATGGAACCCAAACCGGCTGGCGAAGCGGTCAAGAAAGTCGCCGATGCAATCGGCAAGATTCCGGGTTCAGGTGATGTAAGTTCACCACTATCCAAGGCCAGCCGCAGCCTGCGTTCGCGCTCACCTGATGTTGAGAAGGCCAATGAACTGATCGATGAGGCGCTCGCCGCGGTCAAGACCGAATCCGAATGGCGCCAGAAGGCCGAGAAGGAAATGCTGCCGGTGCTAACCGAGTTTGAAGGGCTGACACGCGAGACCATCGGCCTGCGCCAACAAGACCGGCTGCCGAGAGAACAGGCCCTTGCGGTTGCTGCCTGTAAATCTCATCACAGGGACATTTCGCTCAGTTTCTAAAGCCTTTCCACGCCGAGGGAGCACGGGCATGAAACATAAATGGCTAGGGTCAGGACCCATCAAATTGCACAAAATGGTAGGAGCAAATTTGTGCGGATACAAGGAGTGGATGCGCTGGAAACCGTCCGGTTTTCAAGCATTTACGACACAGTATTCCGTGCAAATTGACCCTATCCGAAGGACGTCTCGATCTGACTTCGCACTACAGCGTCAAAGCTTTCGACCGGGATACCAACCCCGCTCTTCAAGCTTTTCCTTGTATTTCTCGTCATATCGAGCGCCATTTGGTGTAATTTAATGGGTCCTGACCCTAGAGGGCGAAGCGGAACTGACCAGAGCAATTGATACCGCCAGCCCGGTTTTGACCGGCCGGAACGATCTGTATGACAAGGCCGTCGAGATGGTTGAGCACAGGCACAGCCGGTCTTCAATCATCAATCTGGTGAACTTCCTGCTCAATGAAATCAACAGAAATTCAAAGAAAAAATGAGCCTGGTTTCGAAGTGTGTCAAAATGCACATCTTGTGACGGTGGGTTCACCTATATTCAAAAAACAGGGACTTGAACCACCCCTGAACCCCTTGAACCTCCAAAAGAAACACCCGGCACCCAATGCCGGGTTTTCTTTTTGTTGGGGGTGGTTTGTTATTCATTCCACCCACCAGTACACAACACCCTTCCAATCTCCCACCACACCACCTATAAGTGTAGCCAGATTCGGCATAGTGCTGAATCCGGGGCGTAGTAACCCCTCCACAAGCGGTTGGCATCAACCGTAAGATGCCTCCTCGATTGATTGCGGTCGGGGAGGCTGTGACGCATGTCCAGGACTCTCGTCTAAAGGTCATAGCGGTCGTCTTGTGGCGGCTTACTAACTCCCCGGCTACCGGTCGAAAACCGGTGGCCGTTTTTGTTTGAACACGCTGCGTGTGAACCGCGCGGCGGGCAGAGGGGGTATGGCTGCTAACTCGGTGCGCACGAGTTCCCCCTCTGTCCGTTTCACGGACATCTCCCCCGCATGGGGGGAGAGTGGATAAACGCCAACTTGGGGAGTATTTGAATGATCTGTTTTTCCACTGAACGGGCCACTCTTTCTTCGTCATCCTCGGGCTTGACCAAGGCAAGCGCAGCGCCGCCGCCGGTCGATAGGCAATTGCGCAGCAAATGCCGCAAGACCCGAGGATCCAGACCGTTCTGGCCCGGCAAATGCCCAAAGGGTCCGGCTCTATCTACTGAAACATCATGGAATGGATCCTCGGATCACGGCTTCGCCGGTCCGAGGATGACGACGGAGGTGTAGCCATGCACTCAATAGCCGAAATCTATATCCACTCGCCGATCTGGCTAAAGACGCTGATGGTGCTGCTGCCGTTTGTCACCACGCTGGCAGCGTTGAAAATGGTGCTTTCCTACAGGCTGGCACTGAAAACACAGCAATCGGCAACCCGGCCGGCATCCTCAACCTATCTGGATCTGGGGGACGAGCCGCTGACCATCCGCTCGCCGGAAGTAGCAAGAAGGCTGGAGCATCTTGCGAAGAATTACCGGTTTAAGGGCAGGGAGTGAGCCCCACACTCTGCGTCACCCCGTACGCAGTAGCGATCCGGGGTCCATTATTCCCATCGACCTGCACGGGCGTTTGTTGCAAACCTCAGAATTTCGTTCGCACCGCTACAGGTACCAATGGATCCCGGTTTGCATGGCAACCGGGATGACGCAGTGGGTGGGTGGCATATCGGCATTGATCCCGGGGTCTTGGGATATTTGCTGCGCAATTGCCTATCGACCGGCGGCGGCACTGCACTTTCCTTGGTCAAACCCAAAGGTGGCCGCACGAAATTCCGGTATCTTTTCGAAGTGTGTCAAAATGCACATCTTGCGACGGCGGGTTCACCTATATTCAAAATACAGGGACTTGAATCACCCCTGAACCCCTTGAACCTCCAAAAGAAACACCCGGCACCCAAAGCCGGGTTTTCTTTTTGTCGGGCGTAGTTTTCCCAATCTTTATCTTCAAATTGGCGGAACAGTGAAACAGGCGTGAGACGGATTAGCCCTGCGCCGGTTCCGAGCGTTAACATTTCATTAACGCCCAAAGGGCACAATTGCCGCAGGCATGGTAATGGTTACCTCCTCCCGACCGACCATGCAGCTTCCAGGGCGGCTGGCGCCACACTCTCTCTTGCGCTGGCCGTTCTGCTTGATTGGCGGCAGGAAAATCCCCAAATTTTGTGCTAAACACCGCGCCGTTGGCGTTTTCTTCCCTCTTCCCATTCGATGTGGGCCCTGTTGACCGAAGCATTCTCGGAAACATGCGGTGTACCAACTTCCCACCATGCATGACCTTCCGCCGTCCAGCCATCATAGGCATCCACCTGCATGGCGATCAAATAGGTCCGGTCTGCCTTCTTTGCTCTCGTGAAGGCTTCCTTGAACTCTGCGATGGAGTGAACCGTTTCGGTCTGGGCACCCATAGAGGCGGCATGAGCGGCAAAATCGACAGCAAAGGGTTCAACGGCAATATTGCAATCGGCAATCAGATTGTTGAAGGAGGTATTGCCGGTATTGTTCTGCAGCTTGTTGATAACGGCAAATCCGCCATTGTCACAGACGACAATAATCAGCTTGTTGCCTGCCAGAACCGAGGAATAAATGTCGGAATTCATCATCAGATAGGATCCGTCGCCGGTAAAACAGATCGTATCGTGGTCTGCTTCCTTCTCCTGCTGGGCAATCCGGGCACCCCAGCTTCCGGCGATTTCATATCCCATGCAGGAATAGCCGAATTCCACATCCACGCTGCCAACGGTCTTGGTGCGCCAATTGGCGGTAACTTCAGCAGGCAGACCGCCGGCTGCTGCCACAATCCGGTCGCGTGGTTCGCACAATTCGTTGACGGCACCAATCGCCTGAGCATAGGACATCGGGCGGTTCTTGCCTGCTGAATCGACCGGGCTGATATTGCCGTCGACATATTTGTCCCATTTGACGGTCTCCTCAGCGGCGAATTTTGACCAATCTTCCGGCGCGCGATAGTTCTTCAGCGCTGTAGAAATTGCAGCCAGACCGAGCCTGGCATCGCCGGTTACCGGTGCAGCCATATGCTTGTTGGCGTCATGCCGCCCGACATTAAGGGAAACCAGCATTGCGTCCTGGTCAAATGCCGTCCAGGAACCGGTGGTGAAATCCTGCAATCTTGTTCCAACTGCAAAGACCAGATCAGCCTGTTCTGCCAGAATATTGGCGGAATTGGAGCCGGTAACACCAATCGGTCCGCAATTGAGCGCCTCACCATGTACGAGGTTGGCCCGCCCGGCGATTGTTTCGACGACCGGGATATTATGTGTCTGTGAGAATTGTTTCAGCTCTTCCCAGGCAAGCGAATACTGGACGCCACCGCCAGCAATGATAATGGGCTTCCGAGCTCTGCTGATTTCATCGGCGGCTGCGATGACCTCGCGGTCATCGGGCATTTGCCGCCTGATATAGTGGGTGCGTTCCTCAAAGAAAGACAATGGATAATCCCACACCCATCCCTGAACATCCTGAGGCAAGCCAAGAAATGCAGGCCCGCAATCTGCGGGATCCATCATGGTGTTGATCGCCGCAGGAAGGGATTGGACAATCTGGGCTGGATGAACAATGCGGTCCCAATAGCGTGTCACGGATTTGAAACCGTCATTGACCGAAAGGGCGGGATTGTTGAAATGCTCCACCTGTTGCAGGACAGGATCAGGAAGACGGGTCATGAAGGCATCACCGCACAACATCAGCAAGGGCAGGCGGTTGGTATGGGCAAGTGCGGCTGCTGTCATCATATTGGTCGTGCCGGGACCTGCCGAACTGGTTGCGAACATGAACCGGCGGCGCAGCTTTTCCTTGGCGTAGGCAATGGCAGCCAATGCCATGGATTGTTCGTTCTGCCCCCGATAGAGCGGCAATTCATCCCGGTGATCATACAGTACCTCGCCCAGACAGCTGACATTACCGTGGCCAAAAATACCAAAACCGCCGGCGCACAGGCGAACACGTTCACCATCAATTTCCGTGAACTGCGCGGCGAGGTGCCTGATCAGTGCCTGCGCGGTGGTTAGCCTGACCGTTGATTGCTGCTTTGCCATATCAATTTCCTCAAAAGGTCTGTTCATGCTGTTACGTATGCAAACCCGACCATGCATTGTGAATAAATTTAAACTTGACGGCCAAAGATAAATCCAGTTTATCACTATTGCAACCGGTTGCATAAAAATTCATCCGGAAGAATGTCGATTACGTAGCTTATCTGCAAATTGCCCACTTGGGGATTACTCGATTGAGGTGATTAATTCCGGCTTTGCCTGATTTGCACAACCATGGGAGTTTCGAGATGGCGATGGAAATTGGGAATGCTCCTTGTTCCTGGGGCGTGGAATTTGCAAATGATCCGCGTAATCCGCCATGGCAGCGCGTTCTCGATGAATGTGCACAGGCAGGTTATCGTGGTATCGAACTTGGACCGGTCGGCTATATGCCGGAAGATGCTGCAATACTTGGCGATGCGCTGTCAGAACGAAATCTCTCGCTTATCGGAGGCGTTGTCTTCAGGGCATTTCATGACCCTGCCCAATGGGATGATGTGCTGGATGGTTCAGTGCGCACTTGCCGGGCGCTCAAAGCCCATGGCGCGGAACATCTTGTGCTGATCGATTCAATATCAGAACGCCGGGCACCGACTGCCGGCAGGGCTGATGAAGCCGTCCAGATGGATCAGGCAGAATGGGATGCCTATGTCGAACGGATAAGAACCGTCGCGAAAATGGGCGCAGAGGAATATGGATTGACCGTCGGCATTCACGCCCATGCAGCAGGCTTCATGGATTTTGAACCCGAGCTGGAAAGACTGCTTGGGGAGGTGGATGAAGACATCTTGAAGATATGTTTCGATACCGGTCATCATTCCTATGCTGGTTTTGATCCCGTTGCTTTCATGAAGCGCAATGCCGGCCGAATATCCTACATGCATTTCAAGGATATCGACCCGGTTGTAAAAGCTGACGCCATTGCAAACCAGACCGGATTTTATGACGCCTGTGCGCAGGGAATTTTCTGCAATCTTGGAGAAGGGGATGTTGATTTCCCGGCGGTCCGGCAGATCCTGCTGGACGCCGGATTTGACGGCTGGTGTACCGTCGAGCAGGATTGCGATCCTCAGGGCGATACCGCCCCCATGGCCGATGCGAAGGCCAACCGGGAATATCTGAAATCAATCGGATTCTAGGTCTAAAGCAGGAAAACAGGTAGTTTAACCCGGTTTTCCTTAGGCAGGCATGGGTCTTAGTGTACCTCGTTCCACCACTTCGCAAGGGAAAATGCGAAGTTCCAGCGCCTTTTGAGGATCTTCAACCAGATTTGCGACCAGGTCGATTGAACTGAGAATAATGTCTCTGGTGGGCTGCCGGACTGTGGTTAGATTATAGGCCTGCCACTGCGCCATTGCCATGTCGTTGAAGCCGATGAACCCGATGTCATCGGGTACCTTCAAACCCGACTGCCGGGCTTCGTCCATCGCACCCATGCAGATCAGATCATCGCCACAAAAAACAACCTCAACCCCATCCACTTTCAGCAATTCACGCATGGCCTCGCGCCCAGCCTTGTAGCGATAATCTCTAGCATATCTGACATCAGCAGGGACAACCCCCTGCTCCTGCAAATAGCCCAGAAATCCTGTGGCCCGATCTTGAGTCGAAGTAGCGGATTTAGGCCCTCCCAGAAATGCGATTTTCCGGTAACCATGCTTTAAGAGCGTTTCAGCGGCCATCCTGCCACAGGCCTGATTGTCAATACCAACTACGTGAACGTCCGTCCCCACTTCAGCTCTCCCGAAGGCATGTACCACCGGCATTTGTGCATCCTTGAAGGATTTGGCGAAGGAGGGCTTCAGGGTGGAGGTAGCAACAATCACGCCATCAACATTGTATTGGTGAAGCATTTGAACGGATTGTTCGGGATCGGTTTCATGGGTCAGGTTGACGATCAATGGACGCAGACCACGGTTCTGCAGAGCCTCGGTGTAAAGATCAAAAACCTCCAGAAAAATCGGATTGTGAAAGTTATTGGCGATCAGACCTATCAGCTTGGTGCGGTTTGTCGCCAGGCTTCTGGCAATCAGGCTTGGCCGGTATCCAAGTTCGCGCGCAGCCTTTTCAACCTTTTTCCGGGTTTTTTCCGAAACACTTGCACCGTCGGTATAGGTACGCGATACGGCGGATCTGGAAACACCTGCCAGTTCCGCTACCTCTTTTAACGTTACGGCCATCTCAAATTACACCTGAATTGTGACTGATTCCCTTTAGGCACATAAAGATTTTCAACTCCAAAAGCGTCTGATCAGAATAGATTTTAACAAAAAAAATTGCAACCGGTTGCAAAAATATCCGGGATATGCTTGTCTTGTGAGATCGGATCAGGAATTTTTAGGTCCGACCGATGAATTCGAATACAAACCGGAGGAAATAATGAAGGGATTGTTGAAGAGAACAATTGGCGTAGCCATGGGGACGATTGTGGCCGTGGCAGGCGTTACAGGTACAGCGCTGGCGGAAGGCGAGAAGATTATTCTTGTCAGTCATGCACCTGATTCAGATTCATGGTGGAACACCATCAAGAATGGATTGGCCCTGGCTGGCAAACAGGTCGGTGCCGACGTTGAATACAGAAACCCGCCGACAGGCGATATTGCTGACATGGCCCGTATCATCGAGCAGTCGGCAGCCTCCAATCCGGATGGCATCATCACGACGCTTGCTGATCCAGATGTCTTGAGTGGCCCAATCCAGAATGCCGTTGCAAAAGGCATCCCGGTAATCATCATCAATTCCGGTACGCCTGAACAGGCTGCAGACGTCGGCGCCCTGATGTATATCGGCCAGCCCGAATATGATGCAGGTCTTGCTGCAGGTCAGCGCGCCAAGCGTGACGGTATTGGTTCATTCCTTTGCGTCAACCATGTTGTATCCAATCCGGTTGTGGGTGAACGTTGCCGTGGGTTTGCTGATGGTCTGGGCGTAGAGCTTGGAAGTTCAATGATCGATTCCGGTCAGGATCCGGCTGAAATCAAGAACAAGGTCAAAGCCTATCTATCTGCAAATCCAGATACTCAGGCTGTCTTGACCCTTGGACCGACATCCGCTGACCCGACAATCGAGGCGCTGAAAGAAAACGGCATGGCCGGCGATCTGTATTTCGGTACCTTTGATCTAGGCACCGAGATCGTTAAAGGCATCAAGGACGGTACAATCAAATGGGGTATCGACCAGCAGCCTTTCCTGCAGGCCTATCTGCCGGTAATTGTACTTACCAACTACAAGCGCTTCGGCGTTCTGCCTGGCAATAACATCAATTCCGGACCTGGTTTCGTCACAAAAGACGCCTTGACTAAGGTCGAGGAATTCGCAGGCGAATATCGCTAGGTAAATTCGGTACCGGGACGAATCATTCCCGGTACCAATTCCATTTGGAATTTGGCTTGCTTGCAGACGCCAAAAGTTTTTCTGGCATCTACGAAAAAAACTGACAATCATATCCACAATGAACCCGGGAAGAGCATAGGCGGGCGCTGATAGCTGCGCATTCGCTTTGATGCGGGTGGAGGTATTTATCATGTCTGATGCAGCGGCAAATACGCCGGACAAAGACGAGCGAATCAAGGAAATATCGCGATTTAGAAAAGCGATGATCCGCCCGGAGCTGGGCTCCATATGCGGTACAATTCTGGTATTTGTATTTTTCCTTATGGTCGCCAGAGACTCCGGCATGTTCTCGGCGGAAGGTGTGTTGAACTGGGGTCTGGTTTCGGCCCAGTTTGCGATAATTGCCGTGGGCGCCTGCCTGTTGATGATTGCCGGTGAATTCGACCTTTCTGTTGGCTCGATGATCGGCTTTTCCGGCATCATAATCGCATTGATGTCCGTTACGCTCGGCTTTCCGATGTGGTTTGCCATTCTGACCGCATTCGCGGTCGCCTTATTCGTCGGCTACATAAACGGATATCTGGTCATCAAAACCGGTCTGCCGTCATTTATCGTGACGCTCGCATTCCTGTACATTCTGCGTGGCCTGACGATCTTCATTGCCATTGCAACAACCAACAAGACAATCATCGGCGGTGTCCGGGATGCAGCTGCAGGCGATTGGCTGGCAGCATTGTTCGGCGGCAAGATCCTAAAGGGGCTCTTTTCCTGGATGGGAGATGCCGGCATTATCAGCACCTATGTCGCAGGCAACCGTGCAGGGCAGCCTGTTATTGATGGTATCCCGATGTTGATCGTCTGGGCGATTGCACTGATTATTTTCGCGCATATCCTGCTAACTCGTACACAATTTGGAAATTGGATATTTGCCTCCGGCGGAAACGCACAGGCGGCAAGCTATTCCGGTGTACCTGTCAATCGCGTCAAGATCCTCATGTTCATGTTTACGGCGTTCTGCGCAACCGTGTTTGCGACCTGTCAGGTAATGGAATTCGGTTCTGCTGCGGCTGACCGGGGACTGCTGAAGGAGTTTGAGGCCATCATTTCCGTTGTTATCGGTGGCGCATTGCTGACCGGAGGCTATGGCTCGGTGATTGGCGCTGCTCTTGGTGCGCTGATCTTCGGCGTTGTGCAGCAAGGCCTTTTCTTCGCCAATGTTGAAAGTTCGCTGTTCCGGGTCTTCCTGGGAGCAATCCTTTTGCTCGCAGTTATCCTGAACACCTATATCCGCCGCATTATTACAGGGGAGCGTTGATATGAGCGAACCACTTATCGAACTCCGCGACATCGAGAAACATTTTGGTGCGGTTATTGCGTTAAATGGCGTGTCGCTGTCGGTCTATCCCGGTGAATGCCATTGCCTGCTTGGCGATAATGGCGCGGGTAAGTCCACTTTCATCAAGACCATGGCCGGCGTTCACAAGCCAACCAAGGGTCAAATATTCATGGGTGGAGAAGAAGTTCACTTCAATAGCGCCCGTGATGCCATCGAGGCCGGTATCGCAACCGTCTATCAGGACCTTGCAATGATCCCGCTAATGTCAGTGACGCGCAATTTCTGGATGGGCCGTGAACCCAAGAAGCGCTTCGGACCCATAAATTTCATGGATTTTGACAAGGCCAATGGCGTTACCATGGAAGAAATGAAGAAGATGGGTATCAATCTTCGTGAGCCCGATCAGGCCGTGGGAACATTGTCGGGCGGTGAGCGTCAAACTGTGGCTATCGCAAGGGCTGTCTATTTCGGCGCCAAGATATTGATCCTCGATGAACCAACATCAGCACTTGGTGTACGGCAAACATCAAACGTTCTCGCCACGATCGACAAGGTCCGCAAGAACGGCATCGGCGTCGTGTTCATCTCGCATAATGTCCGCCATGCAATGGCGGTTGGCGACCGTTTTACCGTTCTCAATCGTGGCCAGACCCTGGGCACAGCCAAGCGCGGTGAGATTGAGCCTGAGGCATTGCAGGAAATGATGGCCGGTGGTCAGGAACTTGCGGAACTGGAAGGTTCGCTTGGCGGAACCGTTTAGGGTAAATGGAGCAGTTCAACATGAAAAATCAGTCACCTCTCCTGGTCAAACCTTCGCGCTCACATGGGCTTGTCAGTGAGGTGACTCCAGAAAGTGCGAACTGGACCTATGTCGGTTTCAGGGTTTACCGGTTGAAAAAGCGCGAGAGCGTATCTGACCGGCTATTCGACCGGGAAACCTGCCTTGTGTGGTTGACCGGGTCCGGGACAGCTTCGGCTGGCGACACCAATTTTGGATCCATGGGTGGCAGGAAAAGTGTGTTTGACGGCGAACCCGCAGCGCTTTACATCCCTGCCGATTGCCCTTGGGCGGTAACCGCGGATACTGATCTGGAATTGGCTGTATGCACGGCTCCCGGCACACCGGATAGTCTTCCTGCGAGGGCAATTCTGCCAGCAGATTTGTCAAAGGAGACCCGTGGAAAGGGCTCCAACACAAGATATGTTACCAATATATTGCCGGAAGATCAGCCCGCCAATTCACTACTGGTTGTTGAAGTGATTACTCCCGGCGGGCATACCTCATCCTATCCGCCGCACAAGCATGATCAGGATAATCTTCCAAATGAATCGCTGCTGGAGGAAACATATTACCACCGGCTAAACCCCTCACAGGGTTTTGCCTTTCAGCGTGTTTACACCGATGACAGGTCACTGGATGAAGCAATGGCGGTCGAAGATGGTGACACTGTAATGGTGCCTAAGGGCTACCACCCGTGCGCAGCCTGCCATGGCTATGATCTTTACTACCTCAATGTAATGGCTGGCCCGCACCGCATCTGGAAATTCAACAATGCCAGCGAACATGAATGGTTGATGGAGGCCTGAGGCCCTTCACTCGGCAGCTTGTGCACAGAAGCAGGATGCGCCGATAGGGCGGTCGGCACGACTTTCTGCCAATGCCAGTCTCTGTGCGATCAGCTTCCCTTCTGATGTGTCTGAAGCACCGCGCGCGGACAGGCAATCGTTCAAACCGCGCAGGCTCCACACATTATCTGGATGGACCTGTGCTCTGCTGAGATTTCCACCAAGTCCGAGATCTTCGCGATAAACTTTCTCTGCCTCATCGACCTTGCCCTGTTCGAGCAGAAGCGCGCCCAGCGCATGACGGCTTGGCTGCATCCAGCCCCAGGGTTCGTCATATGGCAGGACATCCTCTGCGGCCACAGCATCACGCAATCTGGCAAATGCCAGGTCAAAATTTCCCTTGCGATATTCAATCTCGCCGTCAAGCATTGGCTCGGCAACGGTAAATTGCTCCATGCACAGGACATTGTGCAATCGCCGGGCTTCCGGCATCCGGTCCCGTGCAGAATGGAAAAGCACCCGCTCCTTTTCAGCCTCCTCGACATTTCCCAGTGCGGCATGGGCCACGCCCTTGGCATAATGCAAGGTCGCCGTGAGATTGGCATAAAGCGCTTCATCTTCGGGTAGAGGCTCGTCAATGATTTGCTGCCAGCGGCCAAAGCGTATCAATACATGTATCCAGATCGCCATATAACTTTCGAAGAAGTCCGCGAATGGTGGAGATTCCACCCGCAGAAGGTCTTCGGGCGTAACCTCGACAAGTTCACGCGCAGCTTCCCAGGCTGGCTCAAACTGACCCAGAAACATCGCGCCATAGACCGCGAAGTGATAATTGTGGATACGGTATCCGGTATAGATGGAATAGACCCCGGTCCGCTCAAGCGCCTTCCTGTCAACCCTGGTTGCTTTCCAGTTCCAGTGAAACACATCGCGGTAATGCCCGCATTGAATATCAATATGGGTCGGCATGTGGATCAGGTGACCTGCATCAGGTACAAGTTCGCGCAAGGCATCACCTGCCTTCAGCGCCTTTTCCGGTAATGGCGACATTTCCATCAGGTGAACATAAAGATGCAGGATGCCCGGATGCTTCATTGCACCGGGAATCTCTTCCATTGCTGCTTCCAGAACTGTCTGCGCTTCAATGGTTCCGGCATTTTTTGCTGGCTCACCAGTTACCTGATCCCACATACGCCAGGGCGTCCGGTT
>JBPCWJ010000192.1:0-43315 GCA_051009635.1 Rhizobiaceae bacterium | reverse complement strand
TCAATGTCGGTTCCACGCAAAAGATCAACTGCTCTCACTTTTTCACCATGGCGTTCATCCCCATGCTTGATGAAGCCCAAACCGATTGAATGTCCCAAAGACGGTGAAAAACAGGTTGAACTCAGCCAGCCTTCATCATTCCTTGTTTCAGCGTTCTGATTGATCCCTATGAAATGAGCACCGGCTGATAGGTCTTCATCGATATCAACCGGTTTGAAACCGGCAAATACCATCCTGTCAGGACAAACCAGCCCTTCACGTTGTGACATCACCTTGCCGATGCAATCCTTCTTTTTTGAAACCATCCGGCCAAGACCAAGATCGCCGGCCGTGGTCCGACCATTCAACTCGCCTGATGTTGGATACCCCTTTTCGATGCGCAGTACGTTGAGCGCTTCAAGGCCATAAGGCGAAATATCATGATCGGCACCAGCAAGCATCAATGTCCGAATGAGCGCATCTCCAAAGGACGCATCCACGGCAAGCTCATAGGCAAGTTCACCGGAAAAGGAAATTCTGAACAGCCTTGCCGGAACACCTCCACAAATGGTGAATTTGCCACAAGCCATGAATGGGAACTTCTCTGTCGAAATTGTCTCGGGATCATCCAGCAATTTCTCCAGAATCGCGCGTGAATTTGGTCCCGCAATGGCAAACTGGGCAAATTGATCGGTCACCGAAACCAGATGAACATCGAGGTTCGGCCACAGCGCCTGGGAACAGAAATCTGCATGCCGCATGACCTGCCCGGCATGACCGGTGGTTGTCGTGACCACATAGTGGTCCTCATCCAGCCGCGCCACGGTTCCATCATCCAATGCAAAGCCGTCTTCTCGAAGCATCAGGCCATAACGGACCTTGCCGACACCTAACGTGGATATCATGTTGCAGTAGAGGTGATCCAGAAACCGGCCGGCATCCTTGCCCTTTACATCAATCTTTCCAAGCGTCGACACATCGCAAACACCCACAGATTTACGAACCGCCAATGCTTCTCGGTCACAACTCTGCCGCCAGTGCGTTTCTCCATGACGTGGAAACCATTGCGCGCGCAACCACAATCCGGCTTCGGTGAAACTCGCATTTTGTTCCTTGGCCCAATCATGCGATGGCGTCAGGCGAACGGGCTGGAAATCCTTGCCACGAGATCGACCGGCAAACGCAGATATCGCAACAGGAACATAGGGCGGCCTGAAAATGGTGGTTCCGGTCTGGGGTATTGTCTGACCGAAGAGTTCCGCCATGATTGCAAGTGCCGTTACATTTGCAGTCTTGCCCTGGTCCGTTGCCATTCCAAGCGTCGTGTATCGCTTCAGATGTTCTACCGATTTGAATCCCTCACGACGTGCAATCTGCACATCCTTCACTGTCACATCATTTTGCTGGTCAAGCCAGGCACGGCCCTTTGATTCCCTGACATGCCATATCGGTGTTATCGCATAGGGGCCATCTTCGGCGTCAGGAATGGCAGGTTTTTGAGTTTTGAAACCCAGATCCTCAAGAGCCCTGTTCGCAGCTTCCAGCCCTTGGGCAAGCGCGCCATGGGTTGAAAAGGCGCCATTAGCAGCACCGGCCACATACATGCCTTGAGGTGTGTCAGCACCAGGAACGAAAGCAGCCAGCCGATCATTCCAGACAGGACGTCCACCTTGGTGGCAGGTCAGATGGACGGTGGGGTTCCAGCCGCCAGAGACCGCCAGACAATCCGTCGGCAGACTGATTGTGCGGCCATTTGCATTAATCACGTCAACGGATGACAAACCAAGCCTGCCCGTGGTTCCAACAACTTTTGAACGGGTAAAGTGAGGGATGTCTCCCGTTTGGTGAAGCACCTCCCCAATGTCTTCGGAAGGCCTGATATCCACGATTGCCTCAACATCGCATCCTGCGGTGAACAAGTCCCTGGCAGTCTTCCAGCCATCATCATTATTGGTGAAGATCACCGTAGAAGATCCCGGTGAAGCAGCAAATCGGTTCACATAGGTTCTGACTGCCGAAGCCTGCATGATCCCCGGCCTGTCATTATCCCCAAAGGCAATCTGGCGTTCCATGGCACCAGCGGCCAGCACCGATCGCTTGGCAATGATCTTCCAGTAACACTGGCGCGGCGAATCGGTTGCGGGCTTTCGGCTAAATCTTTCCTTCAGTTCGATCGCCCCATAGGTTCCGCCATCGTAACTTCCAAACACTGTAGTGCGCGGCATCAGGCGGACATTGACCATATTTTCAAGTTCGGCAATTGCCTTTTCGGCCCACGCAACGGCATCAATCCTGGCGATTTCCATTCTTTCGCTACTGAGGCGCCCACCAAATATGAAATCCTCTTCGCAAATGATGACCCGTGCACCGCTTCTCCCGGCAGTCAAGGCAGCCTGCAGACCGGCAGGGCCTGAGCCAATAACCAGAAGGTCGCAATAGGCCCACGCCCGATCATACTGATCAGGATCATCCTCACCCGAAAGCCCGCCAAGACCGGCAGCCCGGCGAATAATCGGTTCGTAAATCTTTTCCCAGAATGATGCAGGCCACATAAAGGTCTTGTAGTAGAACCCTGCTCCCAGAAACGGGGACAACCAGTCATTCATCGCCATTAGATCAAACCGCAGTGATGGAAACCGGTTTTGGCTGTGTGCTTCCAATCCGTCGAACAATTCGACAGCCGGTGCTTTCAGATTGGGATCAGCATTCGCCTCCGAACCCAGCGTCACCAACGCATTTGGTTCTTCGCTCCCGGCGGTCAATATTCCGCGCGGCCGATGATACTTGAAGGATCTGCCGGCTAAATTCACCCCATTGGCAATCATCGCCGATGCCAGCGTATCTCCTGCATATCCTTCCATCTTCCGGCCATCAAAGGAAAACGACAACCGCTTTCTTCGATCTATCAATCCGCCGCTTGCAAGGCGATTGGCTTGTTTCATCCCTCCGCCTCCGATTTGGATTCAGCAGCTCCAACCGGCATATCAGAGTGCTCGATGTTACGTGCAAATTCTGCGGATCGAATTTCATGGGTGAGCGTGTTTCTTTCCACGATCAACCAGCATCGGCAACCCTGCTCGTGATACCAATATTCCTTGTGCCAACCGGCGGGATTATCCCGCAGATATACGTAATCATGAAACAACATCGATGATTGCGGCGGTTCAGGATCAGGACGCTTGACCATAGCGTCACCGAGATAAGTAAACTCTCCCTGGTCACGGTCACCGCAATAAGGACAAGGTATACGCATACTTGAAATCCTGTTTCACGTAATTGCTAATGCAAATTCGGTTGGGCTCCATGGCCGGATTCATCAATCGGATAGCCTTTTACAAAGCGATCCATTCGGTAGGCAATTGCCGCCTCATGCGGTTGATCACGTGCAATAAGATGGGCAAAGCAATATCCTGATGCCGGTGTTGCCTTGAAGCCTCCATAACACCAGCCACAATTCAGATAGAGCCCTTCGATTGGCGTCTTGTCGATGATTGGCGAACCATCCATCGACATATCCATTATCCCACCCCATGACCGCAGCATTCTTGCCCGGCCGATCAGGGGAAGCATGGAAATACCTGCCTCGCAAACATGTTCAACAGTTGGAAGATTTCCTCGCTGGGCATAAGAATTATATCCATCCAGATCCCCGCCAAATACGAGACCACCCTTGTCGGACTGGCTTATATAAAAATGTCCCGCGCCATAGGTTACGACACCAGGTAATACCGGCTTCAGTCCCTCGGTAACGAAAGCCTGAAGAACCTGGCTTTCAATCGGTAAACGTAATCCGGCCTTTTCCATTACCCTTGTCGTCGATCCTGCAACCGCTACACCTATTTTCTTCGACCTGATCAATCCTTTCGAAGTTTCAACGCCAGCAACCTTGCCGGACTCAACTAGAAATCCGGTTACTTCGCAATTCTGGATAATGTCCACTCCTTGCAAATCAGCAGCACGTGCATAACCCCAGGCCACGGCATCATGCCGGGCCGTACCGCCTCGCCGCTGCAACAAGCCACCCATGATCGGGAATCGAGCATTGTCGAAATTCAGATTGGGATAAAGTTTCTGTACCCCGTCGGCATCAAGCAATTCTGCATCCACACCTTCAAGCCGCATGGCGTTACCACGCCTTGCAAACACATCACGCTGGGAATCGGAATGGTACAGATTGAGCACCCCCCGCTGGGACATCATCACATTATAGTTGAGTTCCTGCTCCAGCCCTTCCCATAATTTCAATGAAAACTCGTAGAACGGCAAATTGCCCGGTAAAAGATAGTTGGAGCGGACAATGGTCGTGTTTCTGCCGATATTGCCGGATCCAAGCCAACCCTTTTCGACGACTGCAATTCTTGCCTGCCCAAATTTGCTTGCAAGATAATATGCGGTTGCAAGGCCATGTCCGCCGCCGCCAACAATTACAATGTCATATTCCGCTTTTGGGTCTGGCTCACGCCAGGCCGGTTTCCAGCCCTTATTGCCTGCAAGCCCCTGTGTCAGGATTTGAAGTGCAGAATATTTCATTTTGCCCGGCTATTCAGATCAATTAGTTGGGGTCAGCATTCTATAAATTTGAACAAAACAGTAGAAGCGAATTTGCAAGTATACAAGGAATAAATGTGCTGGAAACTGTCCAGCTTTAGAGTGTTCTATCGGAGCAAAGTCGCATACACCGCGCCAGCATCAATTCGACCGATAATTTTTCCACCTGCGCTGACATAGACCGGCATGCCGGATTCGAGCTGCCTTTCAATAACTGACTTGAGCGGCGTATCAATTGCCACTTCCGGCGCGTCCTTTTCACCTGTTTTCTTGCGAGCGGCTTTTTGCATGGCATCACCGGCAGTACACACAGCGAGCGGATTCATGTGGGCCACGAAATCCGCTACATAGTCATTTGCGGGATTGTTCAATATGTCGGCAGCCGTGCCGCACTGGATAATTCTGCCACCTTCCATGATGGCAATTCTCGACCCGATCTTGATCGCCTCATCAAGATCATGGCTGACAAAGATAATGGTTCGCCGCAATCTCTTCTGAAGATCGATCAACTCATCCTGCAATCTGGCCCTGATCAACGGATCAAGGGCTGAATAGGGTTCATCCATCAGCAGGATTGGGGCCTCCGTCGCGAATGCGCGCGCAAGGCCAACCCTTTGCTGCATACCCCCCGACAATTCCTGGACCTTCTTCTCTCCCCAGCCTTCAAGGCCGACAAGTTTCAACTGTTCACCAACACGGCTTTGCAGCTTTGATTTTTCAACCCCGGCCAGTTCGAGACCAAGGCCGATATTGTCTGCAACGCTGCGCCACGGCAAAAGTGCAAATTGCTGGAATACCATGGAGACGGTGGAGAGCCGCATGTCCCTAAGCACGTCAGTATCCGCTGTTGCCGGATTCACCCAACCCTTATCCGTGCGGACTTCAATTGAACCCCGTATCACCTTGTTCAACCCGTTGACGCCGCGCAGCAATGTTGACTTGCCGGAACCTGACAGCCCCATCAATACAAGCGTTTCCCCTTCCTGCACTTCAAGACTTGCACCGGCAACGCCTAGTATCTGACCTGTTTCCTTCTGGATTTCTTCGCGGCTTTTTCCCGCATCAATTAGGGGCAATGCCAATTCCGGTTTCGTACCGAAAACGATATCGACATTGTCAAATTTGACGATCGCTTCCTGGTTCTGCGCAATGCTCATGAGCCGCGATCCCAACTACTTTCATTGCGCAGGAACCGATCAAGCAGGATCGCAACAAGCACAATCATCAATCCTGCTTCAAAACCCTTGCCGATATTCACCGTATTCAGCGCCCTGACGACAGGCACACCCAAACCGGGTGCACCAACTAGTGCAGCAATAACCACCATGGATAAAGACAGCATGATGGTTTGGGTCAGGCCGGCCATGATATTTGGCAAGGCCCAGGGCAATTCGATCTTCCAGAGCAATTGAGTTTTTGTTGCACCAAAGGCCTCACCGGCTTCAATCAGCGGGCGGGGCGTCGATTTGACCCCCAGTTCGGTCAGACGAACGGGTGCCGGAATTGCAAAAATTACCGTGGCGATCAATCCCGGCACCATGCCGAGACCAAACAGGATCAATGCCGGAATCAGATAGACAAAGGTCGGAATGGTCTGCATCAAGTCAAGGACCGGACGAATAAAGGCAGACAGTTTCGGCCTGTGTGCCGCCGCTACGCCAATCGGCACACCTACCGCCATGCACACAATGGATGCCGCGATTACGAGAGACAATGTCTGCATCGTCTCAGGCCAGTAACCCTGATTGATGATCAGCAACAACGATACAGCAACAAAAACCGGAAACCAGAGATTGCGCTTGAGATACCAACCAGCCGCTACGGCAATGACAACAATTGCGAGCGGATGCGGAGTTTCAAGACACCATAGCAAACCGTCAATCATCGCCTTTAGCCAGGCCGATACAAGATCGAAAAACCAGCCGCCATTTTCGATCAGCCAGTCAACGCCATTCTTTGCCCATTTGCCGATGGGTATCTTGTGTTCGGTGAGAAATTCCAAGGTGAATGCCGTCAGCTTGGTGATTGCGGCGGCATCCGCCACCGCAATCTTCAAGGTAACTACATGCCAAGGGCGGACTTGACGGCCGCCATTGCATCGCCACCATCAGCAGTTGTCACACCGTCCAGCCATGGCCCGATAGCATCGGGATTGGCCTTGAGCCAGGCTTCAGCGGCATCTTCCGGGTCTTCGCCATCATTCAGTATGGCCCCCATGATCGCATTTTCCATAGCCAGGGTGAATTTCATGTTTGAAATCAGCCTGCCGGCATTGGGACATTCAGAGGCATAGCCGGCCCGCACATTTGTATAGACGGTGGCACCTCCCAGATTGGGACCAAAGAAATCATCTCCGCCGGTCAGATAAGTCAGCTCGAAATTCGCGTTCATCGGATGAGGTTCCCAGCCAAGAAACACGATCGGCTCATTTGCCTTTACCGATCGGGCCACTTGCGCAAGCATGCCTTGCTCGGACGATTCAACAACCTCAAATCCCTTTAGCCCAAATGCATCTTTCTCGATCATGTCGAGAATCAGGCGATTTCCATCATTACCCGGTTCGATCCCGTAAATCTTTCCATCAAGCGCATCACGCTTTGCTGCAATATCACCAAAGTCCTTGATTCCCATATCAGCTGCGACCTTGTTGACGGCAAGCGTATATTTGGCGCCTTCGAGATTCATTCCGACCGTCTCGACCGAACCGTCATCACGATATGGCGCGATGTCGGCCTCCATGGTCGGCATCCAGTTGCCAAGAAATATATCAATGTCCTTGTTCTTCAGTGAAGCATAGGTGACCGGCACCGACAGAACCTTGATATCCGTCTCATAACCCAGGGCCTTCAGGAGATAGGTGGTCACAGCGGTCGTAGCTGTGATGTCGGTCCAGCCAACATCGGAAAACCTGACGGTCGAACAACTTTCCGCCTCACCTTCAGCAGCAAGCGAATTGGCGCTGGCGAGGACCAGGCTCGATACTGCAAGCGCAGCAAAAATCTTGGATATTTTCATGGGTTCCTCCAAATTTACACTGAACCGGATTGATGGTTCTGATCTTGGTCCGTGAAAGGCTTTGTCAGCCATTAATTGACCTTGATGTATGTTTTCCCAGTTTGAACAAATCGATTCAAGCAATATTTTCCGGATCTCTGGATTGAGTTCTTCACTACGTAGATTTTGCCAATATGAATATATTTGCGAATGCTAAATAATAATCCGGCGTGTTGATATCGGCGTAACGCCGTGCCCGGAATCACATCTATATCTTGTGTTTCATTATCATCACGCAATTACTTTAGTGATTTCAGTACCTGATTTTACTAATGGGCCAGTCCCCGCCGACTGGCCCAAATTCTTGTGGCGATGAACAATATCGTCAATTATCGGCTGACAAAAGGCTGAAATGGGTCTAATCCAGCACTATGAGCGGAGGTACATACGTAACAACCGGTATGGTTGCCGATTATGTGATTGTCGGCTCCGGATCAGCCGGATCCGCCCTTGCAGCGCGGCTTAGCGAAAATGGCAAACACCCTGTAGTCGTCATTGAATATGGTGGCTCGGATATTGGCCCCTTTATCCAGATGCCTGCAGCCCTTTCCTATCCGATGAACATGCCGGTCTATGACTGGGGTTACAAAACAGAGCCAGAGCCTCATCTGGGCGGAAGAACTATGGCTTGCCCCAGAGGAAAGGTAATCGGCGGCTCCTCATCGATAAACGGCATGGTATATGTGCGCGGCCACGCATGCGATTTCGACACCTGGGAGAAAATGGGCGCAAGTGGCTGGTCTTATGCTGACGTGTTGCCCTATTTTCAACGCCTCGAGAGCGCGCATGACGGGGAGACTGGCATTCGCGGCACCTCCGGCCCGCTTCACGTTACACGGGGTCCGCGCGCTAATCCGCTATTTGATGCTTTCATTGAAGCCGGCAGACAGGCAGGATTTCAAACCACAGCGGACTATAATGGCTTCAAACAGGAAGGCTTCGGCCAGATGGAACAGACCGTCTGGCGTGGCCGCCGCTGGTCAACAGCAAATGCATATCTGAAACCGGCCCTGGCGCGTGAAAACCTCTCCGTGGTCCGGGGCCTTGCCAAAAAAATCATCATCGAAAACGGAAAGGCAACCGGGGTTGAGATTGGTCGCGGCAGCAAAACCGAGATAATCAAGGCACAAAAGGAGGTCATTCTGGCTGCCTCTGCCATCAACTCGCCAAAGCTTCTTATGTTATCCGGAATTGGGCCCGGAAAGCATCTTCGGGAAATGGGGATAGAAGTCGTCGCCAACCGTCCGGGTGTAGGCGCAAATCTCCAGGACCATCTGGAAATCCTGGTTCAACGGGAATGCACAAAAACCATTACGCTCAACGCCAAACTTAATCTTATTTCCAAAGCCCTGATTGGTGCCCAATGGCTTTTCTTCAAGAGAGGCGATGGCGCAACAAATCATTTTGGAAGCGCTGCATTTGTTAGATCCCGACCCGGTGTTGAATATCCCGATATTCAATATCACTTCCTCCCGGGCGCCATACGATATGACGGAACCGCACCGGCAAAGGCGCATGGCTTCCAGGCGCATGTGGGGCCCATGCGCTCTCAATCACGTGGTCGCATTCACCTTCAATCTGCTGACTATCGGAAGGCGCCCTCAATATTGTTCAACTATATGAGCGAGGAGGATGATTGGTCCGAATTCCGCCATTGCATTCGCCTTACACGCGAAATTTTCGGACAGGCCGCCTTTGATCCCTATCGCGGCAGGGAGATTGCGCCTGGTGACAACATGATAACCGATGATCAGCTTGATGATTATATCCGCCAGCATGTCGAAAGCGCTTATCATCCATGCGGAACTTGCAGGATGGGCAGTAAGGATGATGCCTTGGCGGTGGTTGATCCTGAATGCAGGGTAATCGGAGTGGACGCTTTGCGCGTGGCAGACAGTTCAATATTTCCGCAGATAACCAATGGTAACCTGAACGCGCCATCAATCATGACCGGAGAGAAGGCCGCAGATCACATTCTGGGTCTGGACCCGCTGCCCAAATCCAATCAGGAACCCTGGATCAACCCAGATTGGCAAACGAGTGACCGCTAGAAACTTTCAAGATTTAACGCTGGTTTTAACTCAGCTGAATCCGGAAGCTTTCTGCACATAAGAGGGCAAATTGCTGTTCCCTCCATTTACAGCTGTCAACGCGAAATCAGTCATCAGCATTTTTCGTTCGGTAAAGCTCGACTGAAAAACCGGATACCGGCGCATCAGCTTGTCCCGGATGCCACGAACATCCGCTGTCATGAGGCATATTGGTTGCGTCAATGTCGGATAGGGCCTGGGGTCGCAAAGTTGTTTCGATTCAAACACCCTGCGGTAAAAGGCACGGTGCTCTGCACGAACAGTTGCCAGACAATGGTCAGCATCGAAGAATTCCGACGCCATGGTGGCAACCCTCAACGTCAGGAACGGTAAATCAGGAAACATCTTGGTCGCTTCCTCATCGACAACAAACCGCGTGGGATCAATTATGGTTTGCCCGGCATCCACCATCGGTGCCACCAGGTCTGGAAATACATCAAGGGCTGGGCCGTACCGGTTTTCCTGCCGGATGACATGGAACCGGATCGAGCTAATTAGCCAATCATCGTGAAAAACGCCAAATATCCAGCAATTGTCCATCGCATCATAATCATCGGTGAACATTTTTTCCGGATTTGATGAAATACTGCCTTCGTTCAAATATGCGCGGTAACGGAGCCGGAAAATTGCATTTCTGTCTTTTTGGAAACTTGCAACCCTGTAATCAACCTGCTGAAGCCAATCATGCACTATTTCCGCGCGTGATTTATCGCGCAGAGCGGTTTCATTAACCATCCCATACCCTTTACTATTTGCTTACCCCGTTAAGCAGTCAGGCTGATGATTAATCATTTGTTAACCAGTGTAAAGTCAAAAAGCGCTATATTATTTATTAGTAAACTATTAACCATGATTATGGTTAACGCCGAAGAACAAATTAATATTACCGGTATACCGTTTTTTACATGGATTTATTGGACGTATTCGCTTGTGCTAATTCAGCTGAAATCGGGCTTAGCCGGTCAATCGGACTGATGTGGACAATTCGATTGAAGGATATTCGAGCAACTCGGAAACATCATTGGCGGGCATGGCCTTGCCGAAAAGATAGCCCTGCATTTCATCGACCTTCACCATCGACATCAGGATATCACGCTGTTCTTCGGTCTCGATTCCTTCAATGGTAATCTGAAGTCCGAGTTCCTTCGCCAAATGGGTCACCCCTGACAGCAGTACAAGCGAGCGCTCATCAGTATTGATGTCCTCGATAAACGACCGGTCTATCTTCACCTTGTCCAGCGGCAGCGCATGGAGATAGGACAGACTCGAGAAACCTGTTCCAAAGTCATCAAGGGAAATTCGTACGCCAGCATCTGAAAGCTTTGAAAGTACAGCAGTTGTTTCATCGATATTCTTGAGCATGGCAGATTCGGTTACTTCGACCTCAAGCCGTTTGGGATCCAGTCCGCTTTTTGCCAGAGCACCGGAGACCACTGCGCAAACATCTGACTGCTGGAACTGCAGCGAGGAAACATTGACCGCCACGCTGACATACTCCGGCCATTCCATGCATCGCTGCGCGGCTTCCTCCATCACGAACTTGCCGATCTGGGAGATCATTCCAATTTCTTCGGCGATTGGAATGAATACACTTGGTGAAATGTGGCCGCGCTCTGGATGCTTCCATCTGAGCAGGGCTTCGCAGGTTGATATGCGGCTTTCTTCAACATTGACCAATGGCTGGAAGTGAACCTCCATCTGGTCCTGCTTGATCGCGCGGCGCAGCTCATTTTCCAGGGCCCGCCTGTCGCGTACAACATCTCCAAGCTCGTCCGAATAGAAAGAATATCTTCCACGCCCCCTCGCCTTGGCATCATAAAGCGCCACATCGGAAACCTTGAGAAGCTGGTTGAAGTCTTGTCCATTTGCAGGACATTGGGCAATTCCGACACTGGCACCGACATTGATTTGATGGCCGTCAATCAGAACCGGGTTCGATATTTCGGCAATCAGTTTTTCGGCAAATTTCTGACAATCCTTGCGGCGTAACTTGCCCGGTATCATGATAACGAATTCATCACCACCGAAACGGCATGCCAAGGCGTTTGACGGCATCCGCGAACGCATACGCAATGCAATGGAACAAAGCAGTTTGTCGCCAACTGCATGACCCAGACTGTCATTGACATCCTTGAAGTTATCAAGATCGACAAAGAATACGGAACACGGATCAAGCCCGTCACCACCACCCAGCATTCGATTGACTTCATGGCTGAAATATCGGCGGTTTGGTAGATGGGTCAGCGCATCAAAACTCGCCAACTTCCTGATTTCGGCTTCGGATGTCACTCTGGAAGTTATGTCTTCCAGAACCAGCACTCCGCCCTCATCTGCCATCGGATTGAATTTTGCTTCAATTACCCGGCCGTCCGGAAGGCAGTATTTCAACTCTGAACGAATACCGGCATCAATCAGGTTTTCGACAATCTGACTGAGCTGGCACTCCTTGCCGGGTTCATCATCCACCAGCGAAACTTCTGCATCAAGTGAGCTAAAATCCTGGTTTTCGAGCCCATTTCCCGAATACATACCCGCCAGCGGCGCAAATCTGGCATTAACCACGGCAAATTTTCCGGTGGCATCAAACATTGCAATACCATGGGAAATATTTCCGAGCGCAACGTCAAATCGCGTGGCTATCGTCCGATTGTCTTCTGCAGTGACCACAGCTCCGAACAGGACACGCCTGAGATTTTTGGACATGGTCCAGATCGTGAAGAAAAACGGTAGCAGAAACAGGCCCAGCAATTGATGGTAAATGCCACCAAAAAGCACGAAGCCTGAAACCATTGGAATTCCGGTAAATATGGTCTGGCTTAACACGACTTTTTCACTAGAAAAATTTCTACCGATTATGCCGACAATATAAGAAAGCGTAATCGCAATGCTCATCAGATGCACAAATTCATCAGACGAAACCGCCATGCCTGCCATGCACCAGGATCCAAGTACACCTACATAAAGGGCGCCCATCACCGCATAACGTGATTCCCATTTACTGATTGCGCGCAAGGAAAGCGGACGTTTCGCGGCCCGGTTGAACGCCATTCCGTCCAGCTGGCGTGCTCCGCCCAATAGTGCCAGCAATAGCGCGAAAACCAGCTGAATGCTGTCGCCGGAACGTGCAAATAGGATGATCGGCGCCAAGGCAATGCTCAGCCACCCAACCAGAAGCGATTTCTGGTCGCCATAAAGCGAGCGTACCACCGATTCATAGATCGGTTTCGGAAGCTCATGACTTCGGCCGGCATGTCCGCTGTCGTCACTAAATACCATTTATCCCGGTTTCTCCAACTGAAGAGAAATCCCCCGCACCAAATACGCATGAAATAATTTTGATTTGGTAAACCAATAGGTAGTAATCCGGACCCTTACGGAAACTATTTCATACCTCTTTATTGTGGGCCGAGACCGGATTTACACACGGATATCTACAAGGCAGGCATTGCCTGTCCTGCCGAAAGAGCCATAATGAGCGTTTCGCGTATTGCTGACCTTGCTCAACACATCAGGTGGATCGATGGACACACTTACAAACATTCCACTTTTCAAGGATCTTGATCAAAATATATCGGACCGCTACGCCCGAAATTGCTTCTGGAAAGAATATGGTCCGCATGAACTCGTTATTGACGTTGATGACGAGACCACAGATGTCAGATTTGTCCTGTCAGGCAAGGTGCGCATCATCCACCGTATTTCTGTCGGCAAGGAAGTAATTTTGGGTGAGATGGGGGAAGGTGAGTTCTTCGGCGAGATAGCGGCAATTGATGGAGAACCGCGCTCTGCAAATGTGACCACGCTGACACGCTCGAAAATATGTATCATGCCGCAACGCTGTTTTCTGGAGATATTGCAGGAAGCACCCCCGGTTGGCTTGGGCATACTGAGGCTGCTGGCAGATCGCGTCCGCCAACTGAATACAAGGCTCGCTGAACACTCGTTCCTGCAGGCAAAACACAGGCTTTATTCCGAATTGCTTCGACTTTCAAAACCCCGTCCCGGCCATCCCGACCAACGTTCAGTCAGCCCACCACCGATACAACGGGAACTGGCCGATCGCATCGGAACCAGACGGGAAGTCGTTTCGCGCGAACTAAACGCCCTGCAGAAACAGGGTTTCCTGGACAAGACCAAAGGCGCGATTATTCTCCTAAATCCAAATGAGCTCCAAAGACGTATTTCCGAAGCCTGGGACGAATAGAAGTAAGCGGAAGAAATTATCGGTTTCGGGAGCGAAGCTGCTGCCGCTCGAACTGCCACGCAGTACAATATGGGAAGCCGGATTTGACTGAACTTTTCAATACTGACGTTTTCTTGAAGTTTGCCGCCGCCTTTGTCGCGATGGTCAATCCGCTGTACGGGATTCCGATTTTCCTGGGAATGACCAGGAAGAATACACCCGAAGAGCGGCGCCGTTTTGCAACAATTATAGGCATTACAGTGTTTGTCGCAGCCACTATTTGCCTCTTGGTCGGTGAGGAAATCCTGAGGTTTTTCGGTATTACGGTACCCTCATTTCAGATTGCCGGTGGAATAATCGTACTTGGAATCGGCCTCTCAATGCTCAGGGACGATGGCCGCTCCAGGGGTGACCAAAAGGCACAGGATTCTGCCGACAGCGACAATCAGAACATTGCTGTCGTCCCCTTATCAATTCCGCTTACAATCGGACCGGCTGGATTTGCGACAATCATCCTGTTTGCCCATCTTCTGGATGACGGTGAAGAACTCGTGACAATGCTTCCCATTGTTGTATTGGTCAGCCTTACTATCTGGCTTGGGCTGATATTCGCTGATCCGATTGCAAAATTCCTGGGCAATACGGTTATCAGCGTGGTCACCCGGATCATGGCAATCTTGCTGACCGCAATTGCCGTCGAAATGATCTTCAATGGGGCCATACAGATTTATGAAAACCGGCAGGCGGTGACAGGCGGCTGAACCACCAGAAGTCTTTGCATCCGAAGAGTAGATCGTCCTGTTTATCAGGTGGGCAGGCGTGTTTCCACCAGTCTGACCCAGTAGGAACAGCCGTGAGGTATGGCCTCGTCATTGAAATCATAGCTCGAATTATGCAGGCCGGGCGTATCTCCATTTCCCATGAAAATGAATGAACCCGGCCGGCTCTCCAACATGAAGGAGAAATCCTCGCCGCCAAGCATTGGGGCCATATTGGCATCCACATTCTGCTCACCGGCAATTTCAACAGCTACTTTCAACGAACTGTCCGTCTGGGAGTCATGGTTGATGGTCACCGGATAACCGGTAAGTATTTCCGTATCTGCTTCTACACCATGCGCTTCCGAAGTTCCCCGGACAATTTCCTCCAGGCGTCTGGCGGCATATTCCCGCGTCTCCTTGCTGAAACAGCGAATTGTGCCATTCATCCGGACACTGCCCGGAATGATGTTGTGGGAGGAACCGGCATGGATCTGGGTCACGGATACAACCAGGGAATCCAGCGGGTCCGTATTGCGCGAAACAATGGTCTGAATGGCTGTGATACATTGGCCTGCCGCAACAATTGGATCATTGCCCATATGCGGAAATGCAGCATGACCGCCCTTGCCTGAGATAACGATATTGAACTCATCGGTTGAGGCAGTGATCGCACCTGAACGCCCGCCAAACTGGCCGACCGGCAAACCCGGCAGATTATGCATGCCATAGACTTCACTAATGTTGAAACGCTCCATCAAGCCATCGTCAACCATCGCGCGGCCACCTGCGCCACCTTCCTCGGCAGGTTGGAAAATCAGAGCAACCTTGCCGGAGAAATTACGGGATTCGGCCAGGTACTTTGCAGCACCAAGCAGCATGGCAGTGTGACCATCATGACCGCATGCGTGCATCTTGCCTTTCTCTTTGGACGACCAGGGTTTTCCACTGGTTTCCTCGATTGGTAGCGCATCCATATCAGCGCGCAAGCCGATTACCGGGCCATCTTGCCCGTTGCCTTCCACGATACCGACAACCCCGGTTCTGCCTATTCCCTCGACAACGTCATCACATCCAAACTCCCGGAGTAGTTCCGATACCCTTGCTGCCGTCTTGTGCACGTCATAGAGCAATTCCGGCATTGTGTGGAATTCCCGGCGCCATGCTGTAATCTCGTCATGAAGCTCGGCCATTCTGTTGATAATCGGCATTTTGTCTCCGGACAATTTTCCGTTCGCTTATCGGTATTGGCCAATCCAGCACCGGTTTGACTGGACGCCGCCTGATTTGTTTGTCATTAGCATTGACCAGGTCGATATGAAATCCACTTAGGTTCAAGACATTGACCCTAAACCGATACCAGTTTTGAATAAGATCGTGTTCGAAATGCAGGAATCAAGTGCCCAGGCATTCCAAATCTACCAGTCCCGAAAACAGGCCAGCCATCGTCTGTCTTTTATTATCGGTATTTGCCTGGCAATGTTTCTGATTTTTCATCCCGTTCGGACATTAGCACAGGAATTTCCGTATCTGGTAGTCGACAGGGCATCGGGTGTTGTTTTGTCAGAAAACAAGCCGTTTCAACGCTGGTATCCGGCCTCTCTGACAAAGCTGATGACACTTTACGTTGCGCTCAGGGCAATCAAGGCGGGTGAAATTCAGCCAGGTTCACCGGTAGCGATGTCAAAGCTCGCCACTCGGCAACCTCCTTCAAAAATGGGTTATGTGCGTGGAACGCGCATGCGGCTGGATACCGCAATGAAGATTCTGATCGTCAAAAGCGCCAATGACGTCTCGGTAGCTTTGGCGGAGGCCGTCTCGGGAACCGTCGGCAATTTCGTGGCCCGAATGAACGAAGAAGCAAGGCGTTTGGGTATGAATGACAGTGCTTTCGCCAATCCGAATGGCCTTCACTCGCCCAAGCAATATGTAACCGCGCGCGACATGGCATTATTGGCCCGGACCATCTTCGATGAATTTCCGGAATATTCTGATTATTTTGCCACGCCCGCCATACAAACAAGCAAGAAGGTCCACTACTCCTACAACTTGCTGCTCGAGCGGTTTTCAGGCGCTGACGGGATGAAAACAGGATTTGTATGTGCTTCGGGCTATAACATGGTTGCTTCGGCCACGCGTGGCGAAAGACAGTTGATTGCTGTTGTGCTGGGTACTTTTTCGCAATCCGAACGGGCAATTGCTGCGGCTAAATTGCTATCGGAAGGCTTTGACAGCCGGACCGGTCCGGAGATCTCCACTTACATTTCCTCGGGAGCATCAGCACCTGCCGAAAACCAGCGTCCAAGAATGTGCAGCGAACAGGCGCGTGCCAACCGCTACGATCCAGGTGCAGGAGCAGCAAAAATCGATTCACCATTTCTGGAGACACGAAAAATTACGCGCCAGCCTCTGACAATCTCGGTGGGCGGGATTGATGCACCGCCGAGCGATGCCTTCGCCTCCGAGCAACTCGCTCCAAAAGGCAAGGTTCCGGTTCCTTCTCCAAGACCAGCATATGTCCGTTTCGATATTGATGGAGAGCGATCAGAAAAACTGGGACGTATACGCGGGCTCATACCCACGCCGGTTTGGCGGCCCGACTTGGCGAGGTAAAAAATGGAACAAGGTCTGGCCGAAGCCAGAATACCGATATTCCTGCTCACCGGTTTTCTCGGATCAGGTAAAACTTCTCTTCTCAACGAGTTGCTGCAGGGGCCCGATCTATCCGGCACCGCCGTAATCATCAATGAATTTGGTGATATCGGCCTCGACCATCATCTTGTCCAGACAGGTAACGAGGACATCATTGAACTTTCCAATGGTTGTCTGTGTTGCTCCATACGCAGCCAACTGACCGATACCTTGGCCAACCTGCCTCTGGAAGGCATTCAGCGTATCGTAATCGAGACAACCGGCCTGGCCGATCCCGGCCCATTGGTTCAGTCAATACTGGCGCATCCCGACCTCACTATGAGATATACAATCGGTGCGGTTATTACGCTTGTCGACGCCCTCAACATTGATCGGCAAATAGCATCTAATGACGAACCCGCACTTCAAATCGCGCTCGCCGACATGATCATTGTCACCAAGTCTGACATGATGGAGAGAGAGTCGCGGGATGCCGAGATGTCGCGGATCAGGCGAATGCTGGAAGGCCAAAATCCCGCCGCACTAATAATTGATCGCAATCAAGGCCGGAAGCCCGGACCAGAGCTGCTTGAAACCGCATTGAACGCGGCAAAATCCGTCTCCCTGAAAAGCTCATCCCGGCTGGCGATTCACAAGGAACATGAGCACGGGAAATCAGGAAACCATCATGCCTTGAAGTCTGTTGAGCCGGTATCAACCGTAACACTGAAGACTGATACCGCCATTTCCCGGCGAGCCCTGGAAGCATTTTGCGAATTGCTGGCCTCTGCCCATGCGGATGCCATTTTGAGGATCAAGGGCCTCGTCGCCATAACAGGACGAGACGGCCCGCTTGTCATCCACGGTGTTCACCAGACCTATCATGAACCTGTTGAACTGGCACAATGGCCGGACGGCGGCCACGCCACACGCATTGTCATCATTTTGCGCGGTCTGGAACCGGAATTTCTGGAACGATTATTCTATGGCCTTGCGGGTGTTCCGGCTGTGGATACGCCGGACGAAGCAGCCCTGACAGAAAATCCGCTATCTGTTTCAGGTAATTTCCGGCACTGAGAAGCTGCACTCACCTTTTCTCAATCAGAAACCGCAATATGTTATCACTTTCAGCGGTCTCGACGAGTAGGTGGCCGCTCTCCTGACAAAAATTCGGCATATCAATGACTGAAAGCGGATCGGTGGATTCTACCCAGATCCGCGTTCCCGGTACAAGTTCCTTCAATGCCTTGCGCGTCTTCAAGACCGGCAACGGGCATTTCAGTCCTCTCAAATCCAGAACTTCAATCGACATTCAGGGTGCTCTCTAATTGCGCTGAGTGACGATATGCATTGCAGCATATCAATTTCAAGTTCAATTCCCCTGAAATTAGGCTAAGTTTCGACAAGAACACGCCATGGAGTAACGGCAATGACCAAAACCGACAAATCAACAGGTGCCGGTGCTGCATCTTTTAATGAAGTTCTCGACTACTGGAACTCGATCGGTAAGGATGGATGGTTCAATAGAGATGATGAGATCGACCGGATAATCCGTGAACGTTTCCTGACTACCCACGAACTGGCCGCGTCCGGTGCGCTGGACTCCTGGCAGGAACGGCCAGACTCCTGCCTCGCGTTAATTCTGGTGCTTGACCAGTTCTCCAGAAACATGTTCCGCAACGACCCGCGCGCCTTTGCAACTGACGCCAATGCTCTTTCCATCGCCGAAAATGCGGTCGAAAACGGTTTCCATCTGGAGGTTGAAGGAGATTTGGCGCAATTTTTCTTCATGCCATTCATGCATAGTGAATCCATGGATGCACAAAACCGGTGTGTCGAACTAATGCATTGCTTTTGTGCCAGGGAAAACTTCGATTATGCGATCATACATCGCGATGTGATTGCCAGATTTGGCCGTTTTCCCCATCGAAACCCTGCGCTGAAGCGCAACACAACGCACGCTGAACAGGCTTTTCTCGATGCCGGCGGGTTTAGTGCATAATTCCTAAAATTCGAACGGTTTGTTAAAAGCTTTGTGGCATGAAACTCCTCAGTAATCCGGAGTGGGACGTGCTTGAAAGGCTGCAAAACATTTCAGGCCGGCTGTTACCAGAGCGGTTTGCGCAACATGCGCGAACAGGTCTGGAGCTTGCTGACATGATCCTGAGGGGAACCGACGACCGGTCGGTTTCACTCAGAACCATGTTCTTTGTCTTTGCAATTCGTGTTGTCAGCGCGGTTATTGCATATTTCTCGCAGGTACTGCTGGCTCGATGGGTCGCAGAGTTTGAGTACGGGATATTCGTTGCCGTCTGGGTTGGTGTATCCGTTCTTGGCGGCCTGACCTGCCTTGGCGTACAGGTGTCAATCGTCCGCTTCATCTCCGAATATCAGACCCGCAAGGAGCTTTCCCTTCTTCGAGGCACTATCTGGTGGAGCATCCTGTTTTGCCTCGGCACGTCAACTGTAGTCGCATTAATCGGAGCCGGCCTCGTCTATTTATTCGCTGAATCAATCACCTCCTATTACGTGATTCCTATTGTCCTGGCTCTGACCTGCTTGCCGATGATTGCATTGCAGGAGGTACAGGACGGCATAGCCCGGGCGTTTAATTTGCCTGGTACTGCAATTGCGCCAACATTCATCATGCGTCCGCTCGTTCTTCTGGGTGTCGTGGCAATCTTTTATCTCATTGGACTGAAACCGGATGCGGTTTCCACGCTGGTCGCGGCAATATTCGCCACCTGGTCGGCCTCCGTCTATCAGTTCATCAGACTTATGCGTCACCTGCGGGCGACGGTCCCGCAAGGTCCCAAGCATTTCCAGGCTGTCAATTGGCTTTGGATTTCACTGCCGATTCTCCTGGTTGAAGGTTTTTACGGGCTTCTCACAAACACCGATATATTGTTCGTCAGCTACTACCTGCCTCCAGATCAGGTGGGTGTATATTTTGCTTCGGTCAAAACACTTGCACTTGCTCATTTCGTTTATTTTGCGGTTCGCGCCGGTTCCGCGCATCGATTTGCGGCATACAGGGCAGCTGGCGACCGTGAACGTTATGAGCGCTTCATCCAGGAAACTGTCCAATGGACCTTCTGGCCATCCCTTGCATTTGCAGTAACCATGGTTCTGCTTGGCAAATACTTCCTGATGTTGTTTGGCGAGGCATTTGTTGAAGGCACCAGCCTGCTTTGGATATTGGCGTTGGGCGTGATCATACGTTCAAGTGTCGGTGCTGCCGAAAGCGTGCTGACCATGTCAGGTGAACAGAAGAACTGCGCCATAATCTACGGTCTCACTTTCTATGTGAACTTCGTGCTCAACTGGGCACTGATCCCGGCCTATGGCCTCAAGGGTGCCGCCACTGCCACGACGCTTGCCCTGGCTTTTGAATCAGCGGCCCTCTACGCAGCAGCCAAACGGCGGCTGGACCTGCATATTTTCATTATCCCCTCAAGAAAGCGCCTGTCCCCGGAGGTTGCACAATGACCCGGCTTGCACCGAAATTGCCATCAATACTGCAAAAGACGGAATATGATGGAGAATCCAAAAAAAGCGGACCAGTTTCCGAATTGGCGGTCTGTGAAGAGACTATCGATTCCAGTCTTTGGCGTCTGCACTATCGTGAGATGGATTTTTCAGGATCATTTATCTCCGACCTTCACGGCCTTTCAAGCCTGTCGGGCGGCGCTAACCTGTTTTTTGAATCCGAGTTTCAACTGGCAGCCCAGAACCGCATTATGGCACCGTCCCCCCATCAGCTGTATTTGACCGAAACCCTGGGCGAGGAAACATCCATCAGGCTGTACTTACCGGTTAATATCGAGAAAGCAGGCTTTCCTCCAAAGCCGGTTTTACGCGCGGCAAGTCATCCCTATGCTCCGCTTTCCCTGCCTCTCGTTGAGCAGGACGATATTGAAGAGATCAGTGAGCGCTTCGCAAGTCTTTACTCGAAGCTTGAAGAGCTGAATTCAATACCGTTGATGTTAGAGGATTTTCCCTATGAGGAAGACGTAGCCGGGAAACTGACAGATGCCTTGTCCAGACATGGATTTCATCTTTGCATCACCAGCAAAGTGGAACGTGCCGTTCTAAATCCGATCCATGATGCCGAGGATCCCGGCGAGGCGTTCATGCAGCGGAACCTGAATTCCAAACGGCGCAGACAGTTAAAGGCGCAACTGCGAAAACTTGATGAGCTGGGTACCGTGGAATTCGAGAAAGCTACGGAACTACCGGATGTCCTTACCCGTTTTGAGGAATTCTTGCTCGTTGAGGTCCGAGGTTGGAAAGGCCGGCGTAGAACAGCAATCCATGCGATCAAGAAGGCAGCAGCTTTCGCCCGTCAGGCAGTTGGCCAATTGGCTCGCCAAAAGCGCGCTGCGGTTTACAGCATGCGCCTTGATGGCAGTTCAATCGCATCCCTGATCATGCTGAAATCAGGCACGCGATATTATCCCTGGAAAATTGCATATGACGAAAACTACCAGGTCTTCGCCCCCGGAGTTCAATTGCTGCTCCACGCAACAAGTGATATGCTCCGCATTCCCGGGTTCAGTTTCTCGGATTCGCAATCGCCACCAGGGGCGGTGGTAGACCGGCTTTGGACTGATCGCATGAACCTGGGCACGCTGATAGTTGCTCCGGGAAGTTCCGGCACCCGAAAAATCAACGCGCTTCAAGCAGCAATTGATCGCAAGGCAGCAGCGCGGCGTTTCGCAAAACGGTTGCTCCGTCGTGACTGAAGAAGTTTGTTCTGGCTCCTAACCCGGACCGGCCTCCCTGATCGCCTGCTCACGAAAAATCCGCCTGATGACTTTTCCGGTAGTTGTCAGCGGAATTTCCTCTACCACGTCGATTTCACGGGGATAGATATTGGCCGCCAATCTTGCCTTTACATGTTGCTTGACGTCATCAAGCAATTTGTCTGTGGACCTATGTCCATCCGCAAGAACAATATAGGCCTTTACAATTTCTGTCCGTAGCTTGTCCGGTTTACCGACGGCAGCAGCAAGTTTCACCGCCGGGTGAGTGATCAGGCAATCTTCTATTTCTCCCGGTCCTACCCGGTACCCTGCTGAATTTATGATGTCATCATCCCGCCCGACGAAATGAAAATAGCCATCCTCATCCATCACGCACTGATCGCCGGTCAGCATCCAGTCACCAGCGAATTTTTGTGAAGTCGCAGCCTCATCCTCCCAATAGCCAAGAAACATGACCGGGTCGGGTGATTTTACAGCTACTTGTCCGCGTTCGCCGGTTTTACACAATTTTCCATCATCCCCAAGCACGCCAACCTCATGTCCAGGTACCGGCTTTCCAATGGCTCCGGGACGCAATACGCCGATCGCATTACAAGAGCTTAAGACAAGATTGCATTCCGTTTGCCCGTAAAACTCATTGATCACGATACCAAGCTCGGATTGGGCCCAGATTAGCGTCTCCCTGCCGAGACTTTCACCCCCCGATCCAATTGTTCGAATTTTTAGATCAAACCGCTCTACCGGTTCTTCTACTGTCTTCATCAACCTCAATGCTGTTGGCGGAATAAATGCATTTGCAACCGTCATATCCTGCATAAGTTCAAAAGCCAGTTCCGGATCAAACCGGTCTATCCCACCATAAGCAACCGGTACACCCAGATATAGACAGGGAAGCAAGATGTTAAGCAGCCCGCCAGCCCAGGCCCAATCAGCCGGTGTCCAGGCAATATCTCCTTCCTTTGGCAGAAACTCATGATGTTCCTGAACACCCGGAATATGCCCCAACAACACACGGTGACCATGCAGCGCACCCTTTGGTGGCCCTGTTGTACCCGAAGTAAAGATGATCAGCGCAGGAGTATCTGGTTTCGTTGGTTCGGCTATGAATTTCTCACCATCGCCTTCTCTGGCGGATTCTTCAAATGATGAAACCCGGATTGAACCTGAAAGCTGGCTTACCCTCGGGCTTGCTTCCCCAACACAAACAACATGTTCAAGATTATCAAGTCCGGACTCAATTGATGCAATTTTTTCACACCCGTCCCGATTGGTAACTGCAACAGAAACTCCCGCACGGTTCAGCCGGTATTCCAGAGCTTCCGCACCAAAAAGGCGTGCCAGCGGGACCGCAATCATTCCGGCCTTGTATATGGCAAGATGGGCAATCACCGTTTCCACGCTTTGTGGAAGGATAATCGCTATCCTGTCACCGGGCTTTGCACCATTCTTCACCAAATATCTTGCAAATGCATCGGAGCGGGACTTCAATTCGCCGTAGCTCGTCTCCACGGCAGCTGCGCCGCGATTCCATTGTCGCAAGGCGATACGTTCCGGTTCCCTTTCTGCCCATACATCGCAGCATGAAACCCCGATATTGAAACTGTCGGGTATCTGCCATGCAAATGCTTCGGTTATTTCTTCAAGTGTCGGAAGTTCCGGAAGCATTTAATCCTCAATCTCGTTATGTCGGGTATCTACCGTGTCCTTGTGTTCCTTCATCCCACTATCTTCATTGGTTTGCTTGGCTTCAAATCCGGCAAACGGTCCTGACTTGATATGCAAATCGCGTTGCGGGTACGGGATTTCGATATTGGCATCCCGCAGAGCCTGCAATATCGCAAAACGCAAATCACTGCTGACGCTCAGCGTATTGCCGACATCTGCAAGGTAAGCCCGCACGTCGAACATCAGTGCATCCGCACCGAAATCGAGAAAATATGCCTGTGGCTCCGGATCGTCGAGAACAAGCGGATGCGCCCTGGCGCACTCGACCAGCAATTCGCGTACCATTACAGGGTCGCTATCATAACCAACACCAATGGCTACGATGATCCGCCCCTTGGTGTTTCGATGCGTCCAATTGGTTACAGCTTCGGTGATCATGGTCGAGTTGGGCAAAATCACCGTGGCACCGTCAAATGTCTGTATCTCGGTTGATCGAACTGAAATGCGGCCCACCCTACCCTGACCGCCACTGGTGACCACCCAGTCGCCTGTCTTTATCGGGCGCTCTGCCAGGAGAATAAGGCCCGACACAAAGTTATTGACGATACTCTGCAGTCCAAATCCAATACCAACCGACAGCGCACCGGCGACAATGGCAACATTGGACAGATTTAGACCTGCCGCGGTTATCGCCAGCAGGGAGGTAATAACGATCCCTACATATCCCAATATGGTGGTGATCGAGTTTCGCATGCCAACATCAAGCCGGGTCGTCGGAAGATATTGCTTGCCAAGCCAGTTGGTGATCTGGCGAGTGGCAATCATGCCAATGACAAAAATGATTCCGGCAAGGATGATCGAGGAAAGTGAAATTGTCAGGTTGCCAACCTGAAACCCGAAAAAGCCGCGACGGAACAGGCTGATCCAGTCCTGCGACCGTATTCCCCATGGCAGGAGAAATGCGAATATCGCGGTAATGACCACAACAAGTCGGGCAAGTCCGAACAACAGGATTGTCAACTGCTTGCTGGTGCCCTGCTGAATCCCTGAAAACCTGAACTGACCTCCCTGCTCGGAAAAGACCTTGGCCTTGGTCTGATCGATTAATCGGAGGAACAGCCATAGGGTAACCGCAATCATCAGTCCGAATAGCAGCTGATAGGCAAAGAATTCGGACAGCGCGGTATATCCGGTTAGCAATCCGCCAAGGGAAATCGCCCAGGCGATCCAGATAACCGGATTGACAATCCGCCATCGGATCACCGGCACACCTGGAGGAGCTTCCTCTTGCTGTCTCAGATCAAATGCCACCCGCCACATGATGAAAGCGACGCCGGCAAGGAACGCAACAATTGCAAACGCGCTAATTGCAATTGACGTTTCGACGGGCGCGAATAGCTGAACAGCGGAAAAATTTACACTCGTCAGAAACAGGATAATGGCAACGGTGACAATTCCTGCCTGCCTTACATCCCTTGCGGCCGCATCCGATATCGGTGCCATGCGCTTTGTTCGATCACGCGGCCGAACAACCAGTGTAAGGATGGCAATCGCCAATACCGCTGTTGCCAATTCGATCAGAAGGCTTTCCAGCAGTGCCACGAACCTTGCAGGAAACAGTCCGGATTTTTGAAAGACTTCGTAGACAAAAAGAAAAAGAATGCCTGGAAGCACGCCGTTGGAAATCAACCAGCGGATTTGAGCCGCAGCACTAATCTGGCCTTCCAGGCCCTTCGGGCTGGGTGGCGGCAGTGCCCGCCTTTCCTCTGCGCCCAACCAGCGACGGACCAGAAAATAAACCGCAAACACAAAAAATAATTGCGCCAGCGACCAGGCCTGTTTCAACGGTTCTGAAGCAATTCTTCCTGCTGCATAGGAAAATGACTCGGTTATCTGAAGCCAAAGGCTCTTGAGATATCTGTTGCCGCCAAGGGTGGAGCGGGTCCACAACTCCGGGTCGAAAATGCCATATGAGCGCACGAAGAGTCTCTGAACGAACCTTTCGCGCTTTATCGCCAGAGTCGATCTCTCAACCTGGCTCGCACGCAACATGACCAGCCTGGTTTCTGTCTGGATTCCGTCAACACTCGAAAGCCGCGCATTCAGCTGCGCCCGGCGATTAGCCAATTCCGTCGATTCAGCTGGCTCGCCTTCGGCTGGCGCAGGACCCAATTCATCAAGCTGTTCGCTTATTCTCGTTACAAGCGGAGCTTGTTCTGCCATCAGTATCGACGCTTCATTACGGATATCCGACGCTTCTGACGACATCTTTGCAAGCTGTTCGTCGCCGATACCTTCCCGCTCTGAGGCTTGTACAAGTGAATCCAGCGCGCGATTCCAGCCTTCGACCTTGACGACAATTTCCCGGGGAACAATTTCACCGGCGCTGGCAGAATCATTGGCCGATGGCAAGGCAGATGGGGCATCATTGCCACCACCTGATCCCTCGGAATCGGCAGATTGCGTAGCCTGCGGTTCCGGTGCAGCACCTTCACCGGCAGCTTGGGCAAAGGCATTGTTGTGGCAAGCCGCAACAATGCAAAATACCAGATAGGCTATGACCAAAATTCTTGAGATCTCGATAAACCTCCGCGCGAAACAATCCCGCTTACCATGTTATTCACAATTAGCAATCCAATCCAGCTTGTTACCTGATTAACAATGCCCGGGACAAAGCATTTCACGGGAGTTGCATTCGTATGTAGGCTGGTACAATGTGTCGCATGTGAAAGGACGTGATATTGAAACCGACTGACATCAACGATCCGGAATATTTTCACAAGGTTGTAGACTGCCAATATGCCTGTCCTGCACATACACCTGTTCCGGCCTATATCCGCCTGATCGCGCAGCAATCCTATACGGAAGCCTACCTCATCAATTGGGAAAGCAATGTGTTTCCGGGCGTACTCGGCCGAACCTGCGACCGCCCATGCGAACCTGCCTGCCGCCGAGGCCGCGTCGAGGACGAGCCGGTAGCCATCTGCCGGCTAAAACGGGTCGCCGCCGACTTCAAGGATGACGTGACGAAATTCCTGCCGAAGGCAGGTCCCCCAAATGGAAAGAAGGTCGCCCTGATTGGCGCCGGACCAGCCTCACTGGCGGTTGCCAGAGACCTGGCACCGCTTGGATACGAGCTGCATCTTTATGATGAGCAGGCAAAGGGTGGCGGCTTCATGCGAAGCCAGATTCCATCCTTCAGATTGCCTGAAACGGTACTTGATGAGGAGATCGGTTACATTCTCGAAATGGGCGGGATTACGACCATTTTCGATACTTATGTCGACAGCATGGCCGACATGCTCACCAAGGGCTATGACGCAATATTCGTTGGTTGCGGAGCGCCAAAGGGCAAGGACTTGCCCGATCTGCCCGGCCGCAAGGAAGCTGATGCAAATATTCACATCGGCATCAATTGGCTGGCCAATGTCGCATTTGAACACACCGACAAGATTGGCAAACGAGTGATAGTGCTGGGCGGCGGCAACACGGCCATGGATTGCTGCCGGACTTCAATGCGGCTGGGTGGTGAGGACGTAAAGGTAATTGTTCGCAGCCCCTTCGCCGACATGAAAGCTTCACCCTGGGAAAAAGAGGATGCCATGCATGAGGGCATCCCCATCATCGACAATCATGTTCCCAGGGAGTTTGTTGTCGAAAAAGGGAAATTGGTCGGCATGACTTTCGACAAGGTTGATGCAGTTTATGACGAGGACGGCCGCCGCCAACTTGTTCCGACCGGTGAGGAACCTGTGTTCTTTCCATGCGATGATGTGCTGATGGCGATCGGCCAGGAAAATGCTTTTCCCTGGATCGAGAAGGACACCGGTATCCGCTTTACCAGTTGGGGAACTCCTATCATCAATGATGATGAAACATTCCAATCCACCCGCAAGGAAGTGTTTTTTGGTGGGGATGCCGCCTTTGGGCCGTCCAACATCATAACTGCTGTAGCTCATGGCCATCAGGCGGCAGTTTCGATCGACCTCTATTGTCAGGGCAAGGACATTTCCGATCGTCCTCCTCCCCATGTCAACCTCGTCAGCCAGAAAATGGGCATCCATGAGTGGAGTTATGATTCGGTCCCTATTACAGACAAGCGCAAGATTGTTCCGCTGGTTGAGACGGCAAAGGCGCTAAAAGACCGGTCAATCGAGGTTGAACTCGGATTTGATGTAGAAGCCGCCTTCATTGAGGCTGAACGCTGCCTCAATTGCGATGCCCAGACCGTATTTGTTGCAGACAAATGTATCGAATGCGACGCCTGCACGGATATCTGTCCCACAAGCTGTATCAACTTCCTGAAAAACGGACCGGAGGCCGATCTACGCAGCCGGTTGATGGTACCGGCAGAAAACGCGGAACAGGATTTATATGTTTCAAGCAAGTTGGAGACCGGAAAGGTAATGGTCAAGGACGAGGACATGTGCCTGCACTGTGGTCTGTGTGCCGAACGCTGTCCCACTGCCGCCTGGGACATGCAGATGTTCTACTACAATGTCACCAAGGCAACACCGAAGCTGGTGGAGGAAGCATGAAGCAGATCAAGGGCGTCAACGATTTTGTCGTAAAATTTGCAAATGTAAACGGAACCGGATCAGCGTCAGCCAACCATCTTTTTGCCAAGGCTATCTTTCGCATGGGGATCCCGGTCAGCCCGCGCAATATCTTTCCCTCAAACATTCAGGGTCTTCCGACCTGGTACGAAGTTCGCGTCTCTTCCAAGGGGTATCTGGGCCGTCGTGGCGGTGTCGATTTCATGGTTTGTGTCAATCCGCAAACCATGGAACAGGATGTGGCCAGCGTCGAATCCGGCGGCTATTTTCTCTACGACTCCACCAAACTTCTTGCCCAGCACCTCAAACGCGGGGACATAACCTATTTTGGCATTCCGCTGACCGAAATGTGTATGCGGGAGTTCAGCGAACCCCGACTGCAGCAACTCCTGAAAAACGTGGTCTATATCGGTGCATTGGCGGCATTTCTGGACATAAAATTCCCGATATTGAAAGATCTGCTGGGAGACCAGTTCAAGGGCAAGGAAAAACTGATCTCACCCAATGTTCACGCCCTTGAAATGGGGTATCAATACGCAACCGAAACATTCAAATGCCCCTTGCCGATCCGGCTGGAACAAGGTGGCAATGTCGCCCCGCATCTTCTGGAAAGCAAACAGATCCTGATGAATGGCAACACCGCTGCAGCTTTGGGCGCGATCTATGGCGGTGCCACCGTTGCCGCATGGTACCCGATCACACCATCGACATCAGTAGTCGAGGCATTTTCCAAATATGCAGAGCGTATGCGAATTGATCCGGGCACCGGCAAGAAGAATTTCGCGATTCTGCAGGCCGAAGACGAGCTTGCAGCAATGGGTATCGCGGTCGGCGCAGGCTGGAACGGCGCGCGTGCATTTACCGCAACATCGGGCCCTGGCCTTTCTCTGATGAGCGAGTTCCTTGGCCTGGCCTATTTCGCAGAAGTGCCTGTTGTTTTGATAGATGTCCAGCGGTCAGGACCGTCAACCGGCATGCCGACACGCAGCCAGCAGTCCGACATCCTCGCTGCTGCCTATGCCAGTCACGGAGACACAAAACATGTACTTCTGTTCCCGGCCACACCACGCGAATGTTTTGACATGACGGTCCAGGCATTCGACCTGGCTGAACGCATCCAGACACCCGTCATCATGATGTCGGACCTCGATCTGGGCATGAATGACTGGATGTCTCCGCCGCTGGAATGGGACGACAGCTACGAAATGGATCGCGGCAAGGTTCTCGACGCAGATGCACTCGACAAGACCGAAACCTGGGGTCGTTATGTTGATGTGGATGGTGACGGCATCTGTTATCGTACCCTGCCGGGCACTCACCCCGAAAAGGGCGCGTTCTTCACCCGGGGTTCTTCCAAGGACACGATGGCAATCTACTCCGAAGACGGCAATGATTACGTGCAGAACGTCGATCGGCTACTCAGAAAATTCGAGACTGTCAAAAATCTTGTACCGGAGCCCAAGCCACATCCCCCGATCGAGGTTAAAAAACCCAAGACGAAAGAAAAATTGGGTGCTCTGTTTTTCGGCACCTCGGCCTCCCCCGCCTATGAGGCTGTCGAAATGCTGGCAGAGGAAGGCTATCCGATCAACACGCTGCGCATTCGTGCCTTTCCATTCCATCACTCGCTGGATGAATTCATCCACGATCATGACATTGTGTTCGTCATCGAACAAAACCGGGATGGACAAATGCGCCAGCTGATCATGAACGAATGCCATATCGCACCGGACAAATTGACTTCCATATTGAATTATTCCGGTACGCCGATTACCGCCCGAACCATCGCCGCGCATATCCGCAAGACATTGAATATCGAAAGTGCCGAAGTCATTCCGCTTCGTCCGGAGGTCGCCTGATGTCCTATATCAAACCCAAATTTCATCATCCGCGCCTTCCCACGAATGCACTTGGTTACACTGTGGCCGATTATGACGGATCAATCTCCACGCTATGCGCTGGTTGTGGCCATGACAGCATATCCGGCTCGATCAGAAATGCCTGTTTTTTGTCATCCATTCCACCACACCGGATAGCCAAGCTTTCAGGCATTGGTTGCTCTTCCAAGACGCCCACATACTTTTTAGGTAGGAGTCACGGATTCAATTCCGTACATGGAAGAATGCCGTCGGTTGCAACAGGCGCAAGCGTGGCCAACAAGAATCTCATCTATATTGGCATCTCCGGGGATGGCGACACTGCGTCCATTGGAATGGGCCAGTTCATCCACCTGATCCGCCGCAATGTAAACATGACCTATATCGTGGCAAACAATGGCTGCTACGGTCTGACCAAGGGACAGGACAGCGCTACAGCCGATCTGGGCTCTGTCAGTAAGTACGGACAGGAAAACCACTTTGATGGTATTGATCTGGCAAGCCTTGCGCTTCTGCAGGGCGCAAGTTTTGTGGCGCGCAGCTTCTCCGGCGACAAGGAGCAGCTTGAGCCACTGATCAGAGGAGCGATTGCACATAAGGGCTTTGCTTTCATCGATGTAATTTCGCCCTGTGTTACCTTTGCCAACCATGTTGGATCGACCAAAAGCTATTCGGCAACCCGTTCCAATCTTGATGCCATGCCGCTTGATTTCGTACCCATGCGCGAGGAAATCCGTACCCAGTACGACCCTGGCACAACTCAGACAGTTACCATGCATGATGGTTCGGTCATTCATCTGCACAAGGCCAGCAAGGATTATAAAACAGAAAACAGGGATGCAGCATTAATGGCCTCCCAATCTGCGAACGAAGATGGTCGCATTCTGACGGGCCTCTTATACATTGATCCAAATTCACAGGATCTGAACCAGACCCTGAATCTAGCAACCACACCGCTTAATGAACTGGACAATAACGAGCTTTGTCCGGGCAGCCGGGTTCTCAAGAGCATCAATGAAGGTCTGCGGTGACTCAAGACGTCATTGATGGGTCCAATGCTGAAACCTGTCTGAGTAAAACGGAATAAGCTCCGCCCAGGCTCAATTCGTCACAATGGAATACCTTACGATTCGATTATTGTCCGAATCTGAGAAATAGAACCTGTTTCCTTCGACATGGACACCTTCCGGGTCATCAAACTTGTTGGGTCCCATTCCCGGCGAGCCGTCTCCCAAAACGCCTAGCAAAGTCCCCCCGTCCGGCCCATCCGGGTCAATTAGCAAGATACGGTGCGCATCCTGATCTGCCACGATAAGCCGGCCAAAGCTGTCGACATCGAGATATCTCGGTCCAACGAAGCCGAATTTGGGATCGTCAATGATCATCTGTTGCTGCAAATCCGGTGAATATTTTACCAGACGCCTGTTGAAATTATCCGCTACCCAAATGCCGCCATCCGGCGCTTCCGCGACGTCATGGGCGCCTACATGACCTTCTGCGAAAGCAACAGCCTGATCACCTTTATAGGCAATCAGGGTTCCGGTTCCGCCTGCCATCGCATATATGGTGCCATTTGAATGCGCCAGAGCACCCTCGGTTCGGGATGCTGCCAATATACGAACCGGCTCACCTGATTTGTCGGAAAATCCCAAATAGACAAGAACCGCGCCGGAGCCGGTTACGGCAATGACTGTCGTGCCGTCTGGACTAAAAGAGATGTCATGGACATTTGGCAGGTAACCGGTTTCTGCCTGACCGACAATTTCAAGGGTATCCGGATCAAGGATGGCGATCGAACCCGCAAATTTGTCAGCGACATAAAGATGGCCATCCGGTCCGATTGCCAAATCATGGGGGTCATTGAGAACAGACTCGCTTGCCGCATCAAAGGCAGCAAAGGGGGCAAGTTCGGAGGCAAGAGAGGAAACCGGAATCGCAATCAAGATCCAGAGAGATATCAAATATCGCATTGCAATTTCTCCTGCCGGTCATTCCGCACATGTAAATTCAGGCTATCAGTAGTCCTGACTCCCGTAAACGGATATGACGCTTTGCTAAAAGTTCATACTCAAGACAATCCTGCCGGATTATGGTTTGACGATTCCATGTAAATGGCATTGATATTCCGACTGAAGATCAACCAGGGTAAGGCTTGAGGCAAATGACACGCGTTACACTAATCTATCGGAAAATGGATGGTGCCCATTTTGACTTCGACTATTACGTCAATCATCACGTGGTCATGTCGCGCAAGTTGCTGGCTGACTGCGATCTGATTTCAATCGAGGTTGAAAAGATACTTCACGATCTCGAAGGCAACCCATCCGATATAATCTGCATCACCCATGTCGATTTCAAAAATGAACACGGGCTGACGAAGGCCCTCGAATTACATGGCGACAAGATGATGTCAGACTTCAAGAACTACACCAATATCGATCCTGAAATTCAGATCTGTGAGATTCTGACAACCGGTCTTTAGCGGCAGGTTTCGCTTTCAGCGCAATTCAGGTGAAATCAAACGCCCGCTTGCCGGTTAGGCCGTCCGGCCATCCCATGTTAGTCTGCTCACATTATTGCTGAATACGGGCAAAGAATATGTCCAAAAACAATATTGAAATTCTGGTCGGGACTTCCAAAGGTGCCTTTATCCTCTCCGGAGGCAATGATAGTAGCGGGTGGGATATAAAAGGCCCGCTATGTGATGGTTGGCCGATCAATCACATGATAGGCGATCCCGGGACCGGCTCTATCTGGGCTGCCGGTGGCGGTGATTGGCATGGTGCAGGCATCTGGCATTCAGATGATGGCGGAAATTTCTGGGAAGTCACAAGACTGACCAGGGGAACGATGGATGACTGGGCGGCCAATGATCCCGATTTTGCGCAGATGATCGGCTGGAGTGATGAGCCATTGCCCTTTGGTGATGAATTCTCGCAGATTTGGTCCTTGGGTCATGGACATGGCCTGCTTTATGCTGGAACCAAGCCAGCAAGCCTTATCAGGAGCAACGACAAGGGCAAATCATGGTCGAAAGTGGATGCATTGACCAATCACTCATCGGTCAAGACCTGGAATCCGGGCGCAGCCGGATTGGTGTTACACACAATCGTTTCCGACCCCACAGATATAAACAAATTCTGGATTGGTATTTCGGCGGCAGGTGTGTTCGCCACCGAGGATGGAGGTTCAAGCTGGGAACGCCGTAACCGGCTCTCCAATGCCGAGGCATGCGGTGATCATGACCATCCGGCAGCGCCGCGAGATGGCGAGACAGGCCATTGTGTCCACAACATGATGCTGGCACCGGGAAACGGGGAGCTGCTTTATCAGCAGAACCATCACGGCGTCTGGCGCTCACGGGATGGCGGCCGAAGCTGGGATGACATCACCGAAGGCTTGCCGTCCACATTTGGATTTCCAATCTGTGTCCATCCGCGTGATCCAAATACGATTTGGACAATACCGCTCAATGGGGATAGCGCCGGACGTTTCCCTCCTGACGCTGCTGCTGCCGTCTGGCGCTCGCGCGATGGTGGCCAGAGCTGGCAGGACATGCGCGAGGGATTACCGCAAAAGGGATGTTTCTTCACCGTGCTCCGGCAGGCCATGGCCAGAGACGAGCGGGAGCCTGCCGGCATCTATTTTGGTACGAATAGCGGTTCGGTATTTGCGAGCCTGGATGTAGGCGATAACTGGCAGGAAATCGCCCGGCATCTACCAACAATTTTCTCGGTTGAAGTCCTTGACCGCCAGATTTCATGAAGCTTGTCAGATGATTGACGGTAGAGATATACAAACCGTCATTTCGTTGGGCTGATTTCCACGAAACGCACGGCCTCTCTGATCGACTTGTCGATGGAAGCCAGATTCTCCTCGCCTGGTGCCAGATATGATGGTGAACTGAATCGCTTGTGAGGTAATCCGGCGGTTGGCCGTACAGGATGGTTCCACAACGGTCGAAGAGGATATCCATCTGGTTGAATCGGTGCAGCGCGGCCTGAAAAGCCGGGGATATCAGCCGGGACCACTGGTCATTGACCATGCCTGCGGCGTTAACTCGGAACACTCCATCCGGACATTGCAAAACTGGATGCGGGAAAACTAGGGCCAACAATTTCGGAGCTATCATGGATCAGAAACTATTCGAGAAAGGACTGGCACAGCGCAAGGCGACGCTTGGTGCGGAATATGTCGAGAAAAACCTTGCTGCTGCTGATGAATTTTCCCGCCCTTTCCAGGAGGCGATGACCGCCTGGTGCTGGGGGTTCGGATGGGGCGACGACGTTATAGACCCCAGGACCCGTTCGATGATGAATCTCGCCATGATCGGCGCACTTGGCAAAATGACCGAATGGGAAACCCATTGCAGGGGAGCATTGAACAATGGCGTCTCCAAAGAGGAAATCAGGGCGATCATTCACATCGTTGGAATTTACAGTGGCGTTCCGCAGGCATTGGAATGTTTCCGCGCCGCGAGAAATGTCTTCGAATCCGAAGAAGGCTAAACAACCTGCCGATTGTTCCCCCGATTCTGTCACCAGCGTGACCTAACAGGCCATTTCTTGACATAGGTCAAAGCGGGTCATTGTGGCCCCGGTAAACTGTCCCGAATTTAAGGAATATTCAGGGCAGAATTACCATGTCAGACGCCACTGAGCCAGGCATTTCAAGCGCAACTGCAGAGACTCAACCAATCCCTACAAAAACCCAGGAAAGACGGGTCTTTATTCTTCTTGCGGTATTTCTTGCTCCAATTCTGAGCGTGGTGCTGGTTGGAGGATACGGGTTCCTCATCTGGATGAGCCAACTTGCGTTCGGACCGCCGACACAATGATGGCGGACGGGGGAGGAGCAGACAGGGTGCGTTCAGGTGTCCAGCCTGGAAGAGGTCGTATGTTACGGCGGCAGGTTCAAAGACCGCCATGGTCGACCGAAAACCGGATTAGGGAAAATTGCACATCCTGTGGCGACTGTATTCGCGCCTGCCCGGAGGCAATCCTGATTTCGGGGCCGGCGGGTACACCATCGGTGGATTTCAGTAATGGGGCCTGCACCTTCTGCGGAGCCTGCGCCAAATCCTGCCAGGAAAACGTCTTTCAGGATGTTGAACTCGATCCATGGGATTTGAAGGCCGAGATCACCTCGGCCTGCCTCCTGAACATCGGCATATCCTGCCAAAGCTGCACAGACGCCTGTGATGAGGCGGCACTGAAATTCGATATGAGGGCCGGGATCGTGGGCAAAGTACAGGTTAGACCGGAATTATGCACCGCTTGCGGTGCCTGTGTGTCGGTATGCCCTGCCGGTGCAATCAAGATTCAAACCGAAATGGCTCCAATATCATGAATGAACAAGTCCACATTTCCAGCATTGTGGTGACCGCCGATCCGGACCGTCTGGATGTTGTCGAGCCTGCAATCGACGCTCTCCCCGTTGCCGAAATTGCTTTGCGTGGCCCCGGAGGAAAACTGATCGTTACGTTGGAAACCCCCGACGAGAGCGAGATGGTCGATGCATTGACCAAAATTCAACTGATGCCCGGCGTCGTAAGCGCCGCACTTGTTTATCATCAAGAGACCAATGAGACCGGCCTGCCAGCCGGCAATAAGGAAGCAGGGAGTGTAATATGACCCAGCCCACACGAAGGGACGTAATCAAGGCTCAGGCGGTTGCCGCAGCAGCAGCGGCCATTAGCCTGCCACTACCTGCCGCCGCACAATCCCTGGTAACGGATGCAAAACTGACTGATTTGAAATGGTCAAAGGCCGCCTGCCGATTTTGCGGGACCGGCTGCTCCATCATGGTTGCAACCAAGGCCGGGCGCGTGGTGGCAACCCACGGTGACAGCAAATCTCCGGTCAATCGTGGTCTTAACTGCGTGAAGGGCTATTTCCTCTCCAAGATCATGTATGGCAAGGACCGGCTGACCAAGCCACTACTGCGCAAGAAAAACGGTGTCTACGACAAGAATGGCGATTTTGAACCTGTGTCGTGGGACGAAGCCTTCGACATCATGGCCGAGAAATGGAAGGCAACCTTGAAGGCCAAGGGCGGTGAAGGCGTTGGCATGTTTGGCTCTGGCCAATGGACCGTCTGGGAAGGCTATGCTGCTGCCAAACTGTACAAGGCCGGATTCCGTTCGAACCATATTGACCCTAATGCCCGCCATTGCATGGCTTCTGCCGTGGCTGGCTTCATCCGCACTTTCGGCATTGATGAACCAATGGGTTGTTATGACGATTTCGAACACGCTGATGCCTTTGTGCTCTGGGGTTCGAACATGGCTGAAATGCATCCGGTTCTGTGGACGCGTATCGCCGATCGCAAATTCAGCCACCCCCATGTGAAAGTGGCCGTGCTCTCCACTTTCAAGCATCGCAGTTTCGATCTGGCTGACATCCCCATGATATTCACGCCGCAGACCGATCTGGTGATATTGAACTATATTGCCAACTATATCATCCAGAATGGTGCGGTAAACGAGGATTTCGTCAAGAAGCACGTTAATTTCCGCCGCGGCAATACCGATATCGGTTATGGCCTTCGCCCCGAACATCCGCTCGAGCAGGCGGCTGCAAACAACACCAAGGCGGGCGGATCATCCGAAATGACATCCGAGGAATTCGCTGAATATGTCAGCGAATACACGCTTGAAAAGGCGTCTGAAATGTCTGGGGTTCCGACGAACCGGTTGGAAGAAATGGCAAAGCTTTATGCCAATCCAAACGTAAAGGTCATGTCGCTTTGGACCATGGGCGTCAACCAGCATACTCGCGGTGTGTGGGTCAACAACATGATCTATAACATCCACCTGTTGACCGGGAAGATTTCCCAGCCCGGCAATTCACCATTTTCATTGACCGGACAGCCCTCGGCCTGCGGCACCGCGCGGGAAGTCGGTACTTTTGCGCATCGCCTGCCGGCCGACATGGTGGTCGTCAATGAGAAGCACCGCGAGATTGCCGAGAAAATCTGGAAACTGCCTCCAGGAACCATTCCGGCCAAGGTGGGAGCACATGCAGTTCTGCAGAACCGCCATCTGAAGGACGGCAAGATCAATTGCTACTGGGTGCAGGTCAACAACAACATGCAGGCCGCTCCCAACATGATGGAGGAAGGCTATCCAGGCTACCGCAATCCCGACAATTTCATCGTGGTTTCCGATGCATATCCTACGGTGACGGCAGAGGCAGCCGATCTTGTTTTGCCCACTGCAATGTGGGTTGAAAAGGAAGGTGCCTACGGCAATGCAGAACGTCGTACGCAATTCTGGAAACAGCTTGTCGATGCGCCCGGGGAATCAAAATCCGACATGTGGCAGGTCGTGGAATTTTCCAAACGCTTCAAGACGGAAGAGGTCTGGGACGCAGAAACGCTGGATGCCCATCCCGAATACAAGGGCAAAACCCTTTATGAAGTCCTGTTCACAAATGGCCAGGTAGATGCATTTCCGTTGTCCGACATGGACCCGGAATATGAAAACCATGAATCAAAGGATTTCGGTTTCTATATTCAAAAGGGACTGTTTGAGGAATATGCCAGCTTTGGTCGCGGCAAGGCGCACGATCTGGCAGATTTCGATACCTATCACAAGGAACGGGGATTAAGATGGCCGGTAGTCGACGGCAAGGAAACGCTATGGCGGTTCAAGGAAGGGCATGACCCCTATGTCGATGCCGGGTCTGACTTCCAGTTCTACGGCAAAAAGGATGGAAAGGCGATCATATTTGCATTGCCTTATGAGCCGCCTGCTGAAAGCCCCGATGAAGAATATCCTTTCTGGCTTTCAACCGGCCGCGTATTGGAACATTGGCACTCCGGTTCGATGACCCAGCGGGTACCCGAGCTGTATTCAGCCGTACCGGACGCACTTTGCTACATGCATGTAGATGATGCAGCCGAACTTGGATTGCGGCGCGGCTCGGAAATCAAGGTCATATCGAGACGTGGCTCAATCATCACACGGGTTGAAACCCGCGGCAGGAACAAGCCACCCAGAGGACTCGTATTTGTTCCCTGGTTTGATGCCAGCCAACTCATCAACAAGGTCACCCTTGACGCAACGGATCCGATTTCAAAAGAAACCGATTTCAAGAAGTGTGCTGTCAGAATCGAGGCTGTGTGAGGTAGCTATGAAAAAGATAATTTTACCCATCATCCTGATGTTTGCAGCGACAACGGCGCTGGCGGAAAATCAAATATCGACCTTGCGCGGAAAGGCGGATCTGGCAGAAAGCGAATCCGCGCCTTCCATTGCCAAGACGCAGAATACCGATATCCGCCAGGTCAGGAACTATCCTGAACAACCGCCCATTATCCCCCACAAGATCGACAAGTATCAGATCGATACCAATGTCAATCAGTGTATGACCTGCCATAGCCGCACTGCGATCGAGGTCAGCCAGGCACCGATGATATCCATTACCCATTTCATGGATCGTGATGGCCAGTTCCTGGCTACCGCATCGCCCCGGCGTTATTTCTGCACCCAATGTCACGTGACCTCATCAGATGCCCGTCCGCTGGTTGATAATGTCTTTGTCGATGTTGACGAGGTGCTTGACTACATCCAACGCACAGAAGGCAGGAACTGATGAAACAATTCTTGTCTAAAACCTGGTCGATTATAAAACGGCCCAGCACGCATCTTTCGCTGGGATTCCTGACCGTCGGTGGGTTTGTCATGGGGGTAATTTTCTGGGGCGGATTCAATACCGTTCTGGAAGCCACCAATACCGAAACCTTTTGCATCGGTTGTCATGAAATGCATGACAATGTTTATCAGGAGCTGAAACAAACTGTTCATTACACCAACAATTCCGGTGTGCGGGCCTCCTGCCCTGACTGCCATGTGCCGCATAACTGGACCTCAAAAATTGCTCGCAAGATGGCAGCAACGAAGGAAATCTACGGCACCATTTTTGGTACGATCAACACGCCGGAAAAATTCGAGGCCAAACGCAAGATTCTGGCGCAGCATGAATGGGACCGCATGGAGGCCAATGATTCACTGGAATGCCGCAATTGCCATTCGGCTGACAGTATGGACATTACACTTCAAAGCACGCGCGCTGCAGAAGCCCATGAGCGGTTTCTGTTTACCGGAGAAAAGACCTGCATTTCCTGCCATCAGGGTATAGCCCACAGATTACCGCAACAAAGCGCGTCCACATCTGATTTGCAGGAATTTGTAGCGACACTGCCGATAAGTGATTAGACGCGATCGCCGAGATCGGTTCAAGTTGGGCACGCCGTCTGTTTCCATCACCTGCAATGGCGTAGAGAGCCGGGCGTAAACTATTTTATGGCCTGCGGATTTATGGGTGAGCCGCATCCGCCGGGCAGATGGAGTGGTGGTGCCACAAAAAAGAACTCATAAACACCATCATCAGCGCAATCCCCGGCAAGTTCCTTCAGGTAGAATATTTCTCCCATGGAAATACCGATTGCCGGAATGACCACCCAATGCCAGGGTTGATTGGCTTCATCGGTTTCATTTGGCCTGACTTCACAACCCCAGGTGTCTGCACAAATAGCCGCAATGTCCTTATCCTTGATCCAATGGGCGGTCTCGAATGCCAGTCCCGGCGCGTCCCCGCCCGCATATCCGCTCCAGTCATTATTTTTGAGGCAGCGTTCCTGATGGCCTGTCCGGACAATGACGAAATCGCCCTTGCGAATTTCGACATTTTGCGCCTTTGCACAAGCATCAAGATCATCATTTGTAATCGGATATCCATCATCCAGGCTGTCGGTTTTCTTGTAACGGGCAATATCAAGCAGCACTCCGCGCCCGACCATTTTGTCGCGGACATTTTCTATGCCGAGATTTGCGGCACCAGCCACTGAAACGTCAGTCGCCGGATAGCCATTATACATTTTGTCATCGAGAAAGATGTGGGCCAGCGCATCCCATTGCGTCGAGGCCTGGCACGGCATGTTGATGGCATCATCCGCGTAGCGCAGATATTTTTTTCCATCGCCATCCTGCTTTCCTGCTGCTGCATCAGTACCGGTGGCAAGCATTTGATGGATCGGATTCCAACGCCCACCAAACAAGCCCGACTGTATTGGTTCCTTTAGCGGCAAACCAAGTGCAAACACCTTGCCCTTGCGGATTAATTTGGCAGCTTCAACAATATCTGCCGGCTCAATATTGTTCAGCGTACCGATCTGGTCATCATCACCCCACCGGCCCCAATTGGAAAGTTTCTTCGCAGTTTCATGGATCAGGGAACGAGGAAAGGGCATGGGTGGTCCTTTGATTGATTGAAGCCGGAACAGATTGAAAATGCTGATCTGCCATAAGTCAACATTAGCCGCATTCCGGCGAAAGGCTTCGAATTTCACTTCTCCGGCGTGGCCGTCAATCAGGAAGACCTGCTTCACGAAGGGCAGTTATCAGTTTTTCCAGCACTGCTGGATTTTGGTAAGGCAGGTTCTTTTCATACTCAGTCAGTGAAAATTCAGGATCACCGGCGATAATCTGATCTGCGACCTGTTTTGCCTCATCCTTGTTTCCGTTGAATATGTGATCGCTGCAAAGAATAAGCCGGGCATCGTTATTTTTCGGGTTTAGCCGTATCGATTCGGCTGCCGCCGGTATGGACAAATCAATATCACCGCGATCACGATAGGCCGCTGCAAGAATGTCAATCAGCCAGGCGGGATAGACCTTTTCGAGCTGCAAGGCTTCTTTCACGCTTTTGACAGCACCATCCGCATTGCCGCGAAAATTTAGCACAAGGCCAAGCAGAGCATGGGCCAAGGGGCAGCTGGAACGAAGTTTCGTCCCTTTCGAACAAATCTCCAATGCTTCATCAAATTTGCGCTCCACCAGTTTCAGATGTCCGTAAACAGCATGCCCGATACCATTGTTTTGCTCATATTCCATGGCCTTTTGTGCCCATTCTGCGTCCAGTTCCTTTGATTGTGACGGATTGTTTGTCCAATCAAAGAAAGCATCCATCCAATGGGTAACTGCAACATAACTCGGACCAACCACCGATTCCGGCTGTGCCTGATAGAGCCGCTCGAACATCTGCCTGGCAATCTCATTGTCGTCCTTGTTGAGCTCGTAGAAATGACTCGCCCCGCGATAATAGGATTCAATGGCCTCGGGATGTGTAAGCTTGCCAAACCAGACCCTGTCCACTTCATTGGCCACAAGCTTGATGTTAAGCGCATAGATGATTTCGCGGGTAATCTCGTCCTGCATCTGAAAAATGTCTTCCAGAACACGATCAAAATTCTCGGCCATTATAGTTCGCCGAGCCTCGGTATCCGTCAGCTGCACCGTTACGCGAATACGGCTCCCCGCCTGTTGCACGGCACCTTCAAGAATATAGCGGACACCCAACTCGGTTCCTGCCGCTTGTGCGCCAATATCTTTCTCCCGATAACCGTTCAGCACTGGTGCATGAACCAGGAACAGCCCTGATAGCTGGACCAGCGTCGCTGAAATCCCGAAGCGGATACCGTCCGCGATATAATCCTTGTCGGAATCAGACCCCAAACTTTGAAATGGAAGGATCGCTATTGCCGGGCGGTCCGGTGGATCAAACTCAAGTGCAGCCTTGCCGCTGCCCTTATCTCCTGAAGTCCGTATCTGATCAATGACAACACTATAGGCGCGAACCGGATCATCTATGTTTTTGAGTGCCTTCTCGCCCATAAAGACCAGCTTTTGCGGCAGTTTGCCCGTAACCTGGTCATGAACCGTGCCGCTTATGCAAATACCACCGCTATCTGCTATTCCTTCCAGCCGTGCAGCAATATTGACACCATCACCGAATATGTCGCCTTTTTCAAAAATGATGTCACCAACATTGATGCCAATCCGGTATACGATGTTTTGCTCATCCGGCAGGTTCTGATTTCGCGCAGTTACCGCATTTTGCATTTCCACGGCAAAGCCCACAGCATCCACTGCACTGGAAAATTCCATCAGGATTCCATCGCCCATCAGCTTGACGATACGGCCATTATGGCGTTGTGCCTGGGGGTCGATAATTTCCTCACGATGGGAATTGAGAATGGCAAGGGTCCCTGCCTCATCGGACCGCATATGGCGGGAATACCCGACCACGTCAGCAGCAAGAACAGCGGCGAGACGTCGTTCCATAAATGCTTCCTTTTTGCCAATTCTAATCACAACATTCCGGAAATGCCACCAGAACCGCCAACATGGTGACTAACCAAACAGAACCTTGTTCTGGAGCTGGAACTGCTGATCGCAACAAATTTTCAGTTTCAAAATTGATTTGCAATGCTATGCGGATACTCTAGAATTTCATCAGGGCGTTATTCCTTAACCAAGATAGGAGATAACGATATGCAAATCCTGACCTCACGATTGAGAAATACAGCCTTGCTGGCTTTGCTGGCATTCGGACTGGTTACTGCGAGCACGCAGAGCATGGCTCACGGCTATTATGGAGGGCCCGGTTACCGTTATTATCAGCCCTATTACGGCGGATATCGCGGCTATGGCTACAATGCTCCCCGCCGCTACCATGCCCCCCGTTACTATGGCGGTTATGGACGGTATTACGGTCCCCGAAATCGGGCCCTTCGATATAATGATCGTAGTGGATATGGCTATTCGCTAAACCGGCCCAGATGGTACGGTTACTAGGACCATATTCTGGAGATCTTGAATAGAGGCCGTCTGAACACCGGTTTTTGTTCGGCGCAAATGGTCTGCCGCAATCGCGGCGGACGCCCGAGTACTGTCTGCAACAATCTTATTCTTGTTTATGGGCGTCCTCATTGCTGCCGTCATCGCTATCCTCGAAAAGCAGTCCGTAGACCAGAAATCCCAATCCTGCGACTGATGCAATGATGGCAGTGTGCATATGGTCCAGATAATAGGCGACCATCCCAACTGGCAAAAACAGAAATGCATAGGGAATGCTGCGGCGCCAATTGATCCTGTTCATCAGAAAATAAACCAGGCAGACAGCAATAAGAACAACCAAAGCAAGGAAGATAATACGAACCATGACGTTTGTTGCCTTTCGTTCAGCATTCGGTTTGCAGATTGCGAGGCGAAACCCGTTTATAGCATAACTACAGATAAAAATTGCTTCTAGCTGCTGGTAGTCTTGATCTCTATTTAATGATGATCGTGCCTTGTGCAAGATTATAAGCGCTCCATCTGGAACTGATCAGGCACATCAACAGGATACTGCAATGCTGATAGA
>JBPCWJ010000191.1:0-6158 GCA_051009635.1 Rhizobiaceae bacterium | reverse complement strand
CAGCACCTTTTTTCGTCGGGGTAATAAGACCCAGATACCGCTCAACTAAATCCCTTAAGGTGATTCTCTTAAGTTTATTAGTTCTCTGAGGAAGTTCGCCCCGATCTGCCAAAGACTCAGCATATCTGGCCCATTCTTTAGCATCCCGCAGATTGTGAAATGACTTGCTAAAATTAGCTTGGCCCTGTCGACGGATTTGAACTTGATACTTACTTCGGTGCTTGCGAATTGTAGCCATGACAGGCTCCTTACTGTGACCATAGTGTGACCAGCATCAGAAACTTCATTCAACGCTTCTATTTGGGAAAGGTAATAAGCTATAATAATCAAAAGCTTAAACTGGAGCGGGCGATGGGATTCGAACCCACGACCCCAACCTTGGCAAGGTTGTGCTCTACCCCTGAGCTACACCCGCTCACTATGCGCAAAGGCGAAACCTGTATGGCGCAAGCGATTTTCCAATGCAACACATATTTTGTTTTCTTTTTATGATCCTTAACGGCGCAGCCTGCCGGTATCGGTTGATAATGGTGTCAACTGATAATAGACCTCATAAAATCCTGACCCTTGGCAGCCCCAATCCGGCCAGCCACGAGCCAGTCACGAGCCAACCACGAGAATGTCAATCAACGCGGCAAATGCCGGTCCCGTGGAGTGTAAATGGAGATCATGATGGAACACGCGCCGGCCACACCGGACCAGTTGATGCAACTTCTCGAGAAGCTTGGCATTTCCACCCAAACAAGGAAACATGAGGCGTTTTTCACCGTTGAGGATGGGGTAGAGTTCAAGAAATCCATACCGGGCGGCCATACCAAGAATCTGTTTGTGAAGGACAAGAAGGGTAACTTCTTTCTGATCGTAGCCGAAGATCAGGCAAAAATCCCGATGAACCGCATCCACCCCCTGATCGGTGCGCGTTCCAGACTTTCCTTTGCCAATGCCGATGCGCTGATGCAATATCTGGGAATTACACCCGGCTCGGTTACCGCCTTTGCCGTAATGAACGACCGCGAGTGTAAGGTCCAGGTCATTATTGACGAACCGCTGCTTGATAGTGACCTGATAAACTGTCATCCATTGACGAATACAATGACAACAACCATTTCCAGACAGGATTTGCTGCGCTTTCTGGAACAGGTTGACCACAAGCCAATGATCGTTGCGCTGTCAAACAATAAAGATATGGCCGGGCAGGCCGGAGAAAAATAATGAGTGACCAGAATTCAGACAATAATAACCCGGCAGGACCGGGTATCAGCGCAAGTTTCGGCAGCAGCTATGGTTCGCAGGAACAATCTGCCACGGGCCAATTTATCAATATGCCCGGAAATGCAGATACTACCGCGCCGGCACAGGCAGAACCGGTCAAGGATATCTCCACCGCCGAATTTGCAGCGGAGGTGATTGAAGCCTCTCAGACAAAACCGGTCCTGGTTGATTTCTGGGCGCCCTGGTGCGGACCGTGCAAACAGCTAACGCCAATTCTTGAGAAAGTGGTTGCCGCCACACGCGGCAAGGTCAAACTGGTCAAGATGAATATTGACGACCATCCCGATGTCGCCGGTCAGATGGGGATACAATCCATTCCTGCGGTCGTGGCATTTGTAGGGGGTCGGCCAAAGGATGCCTTTATGGGTGCCCAATCCGAAGGAGAAATTCGTAAGTTCATTGAAAAGCTGGCTGGTCCTTCAGGACCTGATCCAATTGAGCAGGCTCTGGAAGAAGCTGACAGGCTGGCAGGCGAAGGCGCGGCCTCCGAGGCTGCAGGTCTTTATGCAGCGGTATTGCAGCAGGATCCCGGAAATGTCGCTGCGATTGCAGGCATGGGAATGCTCTATCTGGACGGCGGTGATCTCGAGCGCGCCAGGGCCGTTCTGGCATCTGTCCAACCACCATCCGGACCGGGACCGGCGACAGAACATCCAAAACTGGCATCACTGCGCGCCGCCATTGAACTGGCCGAGCAGGCCGAGGAACTGGATGATCCAACCGAACTGCTGAATTTGGTTGCCGCGGAACCTGACAATTATCAGGCCCGTTTTGATCTGGCTCTGGCCTATAATGCATCAGGCAAACGTGAGGAGGCTGCAGATCAACTTTTGGAGATCATGAGCCGGGACCGTAGCTGGAATGAAGATGGCGCCAGAACCCAGCTTTTGCAGTTCTTTGAGGCCTGGGGGATGACAGACCCGGTCACAATTGCGGCCAGACGCAAATTATCTTCCTTGTTGTTCTCTTGAGTTATATACCCGGTGCCACAGATAGTGGTTAAACGGAGTATCAAATGAAGGCAGGAAATATCAGCTATACCGGCGCGGGGGATATCCCCTCAATCGTGCCCGTATTTCCGCTTTCTGGTGCACTTCTTCTTCCCGGCGGACAAATGCCGCTCAACATTTTCGAGCCGCGCTATCTGGCCATGGTGGATGACGCCCTGTGCGGCGACCGGCTGATTGCCATGGTGCAGCCCAAACATGCCTGCGAGAAGTCAGCCTCCGAAGACAAGGTCTTGTCACCCGATAATCCCGAATTATGCGAACTTGGCTGTCTGGGCCGGATCACTGCCTATCAGGAGAGCGGCGATGGCCGGTACATGATCAATCTTTCGGGGATTTGCCGCTATCGCATAATCCGGGAGGTGGATGGAAGTTCCGATTACCGGAAATGCGAGATTGCTGCCTTTGCCTCGGAACTGGGACAATGCGATGACGGCGCTGATGTGGACCGCGATTCGCTGCTCAAGACCTTTCGCAAATATCTGGCCGCCAATGATATGGAAGCAGATTGGGACAGCATTCGTCAGGCCAGCACGGAAACCCTGGTTACCGCATTATGCATGATGAGCCCTTACGGTCCGGCCGAAAAACAGGCATTACTCGAGGCTGCCGATCTTCGCACAAGGGCAGATACGCTGATCGCTATTACCGAAATTGCGCTGGCCCGTGATTCCGGCGATAATGGATCCGGCCTCCAATAATTGGACACGGAAATCTGGATCATGCCTCAAGCAAAAGATGAAAAGCCTTCCCGTGAATCCAGATCCAATCCCAAGAAACCGGATATTTCCATGCTGGAGATGCTGGTCTGCCCGCTGACCCATACAAGTCTCAGCTATGATGAAGCTAAAAATGAGTTGGTCTCGCGCGCTGCCCGGCTCGCTTTTCCGGTTCGCGGCGGTATTCCAATCATGCTGGCTTCCGAAGCGCGCCAGCTTTCCGATGACGAGATTTCCGGTAGCTAGGGTCCTGACCCTAGCTTTGAATCCAATACAAATGCGGGACTTCAGATCGGTTCACCCTGCAACAATCTGGGCGCTGCCCGGTCATTACCGGCCGCCTGATTGATAAACATGCGTTTCAGGCCGGGCATTCTGTCGACGACTCCAAGGCCGGTATCACGGGCGAGCCTCAAGAAGGCATTGTCGTTGGAAAATAGCCGGTTCAGCACATCGGTGACAACGCCCATTTGTACGGTGTCGAAGCGCCGCCAAAGCTGGTATCGCTCGAGCACGGCCATTGATCCGATATCTAGGCCAAGACGCTCAGCATCCACCACGGTTTCCGCAAGGGCGGCGGCATCCTTGAATCCAAGATTGAGCCCCTGACCGGCAATCGGATGTATGCCATGGGCTGCATCACCAGCCAGTACAAACCGGTTCCTGATATACTCGCGCGCCAGGGTCAGCCCCAACGGAAAGGCTCGAGGCCTGCCTTCGACACTTATTTCTCCAAGCTTGTGACCAAAACGCTTTTCAAGCTCAAGTTCGAACAGGATCGGATCACTCTCAACGAGCCTTTTTGCCTCAGCGGTACTCTCAGTCCAGACAAGCGAGGATTTATTGTCAGGCAAGGGAAGAATTGCGAACGGACCTGCGGGAAGAAAATGCTCTTCTGCCCTGCCTTCATGGTCCCGTTCATGGGCGACGGTGACGACAATCCCCATCTGGTCATAGGGCCAGTGAACCGTCCGAATACCTGCCTGATCTCGTAAACGGGACCGGACACCATCTGCCGCCACGAGCAGCCTTGTCTTGTATTTACGGCCTGAACTGCATCTGATTTCTGCATGGGATGGCAAGGTCTCGAAACCATCCACGCTGTCATTATTGACGAGTTCGACGCCAAGTTTCCTGGCCTTCGCGCGCAAGGCCTTTACCAGCGAGCGGTTGGGAACCATATGGGCAAACGGGGTTTCAGCCCTTTCTGCGCCGCCTTCTGTTCTCGATTGTGCATCACCTGTGCCAACATTGCCGAAAGTAAGAAACACCGGCCGCACCACATCGTTTAACCGGCTGTCGGTTACGATCATCTCGTTAATGGGCTGCGCATCGGCAACGATTTCAGGCCAGATCCCGAGTATTTCCAACATGCGCGTCGCCGCTGCCGCAATAGCCGAGGCGCGGCTATCATTTTCAATCGCTTCTTCCGGTGCCGCATCAACAACGGTGACACTCATTCCCGGTGCAGCAGATTTGATTGAAACAGCAACACAAAGGCCAACATAGCCGCCGCCGGCAACGAAAACGTCTCTTGTCTGATCCGCTCCCGTATTTTTGGCGGATTTACCAGCCGTATTTTGTCCTGCAGCACCCTTTTTGGAATTTGAGGTCAAATTTACTCCTGCCATTTTGCGCAATTTAATGAGTCCTGACCCTAGCAAATGGCCATGCCAACTGCCATAGACCTTCTTATCGCAATATGGCGTACTTTGTCGCAAAGCCTCGGGAAAATTAATGACAAAAGCCGTTGAAACCCTGCTTGCCATACTGGACCTGGAGAAGCTTGAGAAAAACCTCTTCAGTGGCACAAGTCCGCAAGTTGGCTGGCAAAGGGTATTTGGCGGACAGGTTATCGGCCAGGCACTGGTAGCCGCGCAAAGAACAGTAGATACCGACAGGCGGGTCCATTCACTCCATGGATATTTCATGCGCCCCGGCGATCCGCTTGTCCCGATCGTCTATGAGGTCAAGCGCATTCATGATGGAGGGAGCTTCGCGACACGTCTGATTATCGCGATACAACATGGCCGAGCAATTTTTACGATGACCGCGTCTTTCCAGATCCGCGAGGAAGGGTTGGAGCATTTCATCGAAATGCCCGATATTATACCGCCGGAAGAACTGCCAAGCGAAAAGGAGCTCGTCGAGAAATACGTAAAAAACGCTCCAGAGAATGTTAGGAGGTATTGGCAGCGGGAGCGCCCGATAGAGCTTCGTCCAACAGATCTGACCCATTATTTCTCCGACAAGAAACTGGAACCTGAACAAAATATCTGGTTTCGTTCAACCAGCCCGTTGCCGGCTGATCCTGCTATCCAGGAATCAGCCCTTGCCTATGCCTCCGACATGACACTTCTTGACACCTCGCTATTCGTCCATGGCCGCGCTGTTTTTGACCCAGCGCTTCAAGTCGCCAGCCTGGATCACGCAATGTGGTTTCATCGGCCGTTCAATATAGGTGACTGGCATCTCTATACCCAGGACAGCCCCAATAGCTCGGGAGCAAGGGGATTTACCCGGGGCGCAATCTATACTCGCAATGGCGAGTTGATTGCTTCGACTGCCCAGGAAGGACTGATCCGGCTTCGAACAAATAAGTGACCCCGGAATCTTTCGCAATTCACCTTTTTGCATAAAAAATAGTCATATTCCAAAATATGCTACTAATTTAGGCATATTATACTGCGACGCAGCATATTCAATAATCCATGTATAAAAAAAGAACAATAATATCAATGATATAACAGATTTCAATCAAACTGGCACGGAGTTTGAATCCTGTTCTGTAGCCAGGCCCGGAATTTCATGTTCCTGCCTGCAATTGAGACCTGAAGCAGCAATTTCCTGCCGCTTCTGCAAACAGAACGGGTGTTTGAATGAAAATTGTCATGGCTATCATAAAGCCATTCAAGCTGGATGAGGTTCGCGAAGCTCTCACAGCGATTGGCATACAGGGACTGACGGTTACAGAGGTCAAGGGTTATGGCCGGCAAAAAGGTCATACCGAGATTTATCGTGGCACGGAATATGCCGTCAATTTCCTTCCGAAACTTAAAATTGAAGTCGCAGTTCCGGCAGACGTTGCGGACAAGGCAGTGGAAGTCATTGCCGGTGCGGCAAAGACCGGACAGATCGGCGACGGAAAGATTTTCGTTTT
>JBPCWJ010000190.1:0-9725 GCA_051009635.1 Rhizobiaceae bacterium | reverse complement strand
ATCTCTTCACCGCGTCGCGCAGGCTTGATATTCTGCGCGGCCAATCTATGGTTGCATTTTTTTGGAAGCCAAATTCTTTCTTTAATTAATTGGGCAGGAACCGGTAATGCCACTCAAAGCAGGTAGTACGACAACAAATCCCAAAACAGGTTCAATCTGGAAAATCATTGAAGGCGATCAGGAGACCGGCGGCAAGGGTTTCACCATCGAAGTGACCTGCCCGCCAGATTCCGGTCAGGATGTACTGGAACATTTGCATCTGGATTGGGTCGAGGAATTCGAAATCATCTCCGGGAAAGCGAAATACCGTCTGGACGGGGTCGAAAAGACCGCGAAAAAGGGGGACCGGATCACCATGCCGCCTGGCCAGCCACACATTCATCCGTGGAATGACGGCAAAGGAAAAATGACCTATCACCAGATCGTAAAATTCGAAACTTCCAACCCGGAAGCCTTTCAGGATGTCATTGGCGCGTTTTTCACCATGTTTGGCCTGGCTGGGGAGGGTAAGGCAAAGGAGGACGGGATGCCGAAAAACCTGCTTCAGTTTGCAGCAACAATCAAAGCCCTGACGCACCACAGGGGATATGATGCCTCAGCTCCGATTTTCCTCCAGAATCTGACCGGCGCGACACTGGGCACATTTGCCGGGTGGTTGGGATATCGCGCTGTTTATCCTCGATATTTGAACAATTGACCATTCAGCAGGCGAAAATCGGCAGAGCATTAATAAATGTGGAACTTTAGCGGTCCGCAGTGCTTGACTTTTCGATGCTGATCAAGCTATTTGCAGCGCTATCAGGCGCGGCGGGTTCGCGCCGATTGTTTTATTGCGCCGGAATGACTTATTCCCAAGCGTGAAAAACATCCAGATTGAAACCGGCTGATAAAAAGACGGAACGGACTTGTAAATGGCAGGTCTGATATCCGGCCTGAACACCTGTAAAGGAAAAACGATGTTCGCAGTCATTAAAACCGGCGGAAAGCAATATCGCGTTGCCGCCGATGACGTTCTCAAAATTGAGAAGATCGCTGGCGAGTCCGGCGATATGGTTGAATTTTCGCAAGTGCTGATGGTTGGCAATGGCGACAAGACCACGGTTGGAAATCCGCTGGTTGAAGGCGCAATGGTAACCGCTGAACTTGTCGAACTGGGCCGTGGCCGCAAGGTAATCTCTTTCAAGAAGCGCCGCAGACAGAATTCGCGCCGCACCAAGGGTCACCGTCAATGGCTAACAACAGTCAGAATTTCCGAAATTCTGACAGATGGTGCCAAACCGACGAAAAAAGCCGCCAAGAAAAAGCCTGAAGCACCCAAGGCAGAAGCACCAAAAGCTGCCGAAGCCAAGAAGGCCACAGAAAAGGCTGAAAAGAAGGCGCCTGTAAAGACAGCAGAGAAGAAGGCTGCCAAACCGGCGCCCAAGGCTGAAGCAAAACCTGCCAAGGCCAAGCCTGAAGAGGCAAAGCCGGCAAAAACCAAGAAGGCAGATGCTCCCGCCGCCGCCAAGTCAGAAACGCTTTTCAAGGCGCCTGCAGGCAAGGGCGATGATCTGACCAAGGTAAAGGGTATCGGTCCGGTTGCAATGAAGCAGCTGAATGAGCAGGGTCTGACCACATATGCCCAGCTTGCCAAACTTACCGCCGCTGACATCAAGCGCATTGACGAAGCAATGCCGTTCAGCGCCGAACAGATTTCCGACTGGCGGGATCAGGCAAAGAAACTGTCTTCCTGACCGTCACGTAACAAGGAGAAGCAATTATGGCACATAAGAAAGCCGGTGGCTCGTCACGCAACGGACGCGATTCAGAATCCAAACGCCTCGGCGTAAAGAAATATGGCGGCGAGATTGTCGTACCTGGCAATATTATTATTCGCCAGCGCGGAACCAGATGGCACCCGGGTAACAATGTCGGGATGGGCAAGGACCATACACTTTTTGCTACCGTAGGCGGAAAAGTGGACTTCGCCAAAAAGGCAAATGGCCGAACTTACGTAAATGTGGTGCCAGCCGAAGCTGGAAAATAAGCCGGAATAATTTCATAGCCGGCGTCTCACAGACCCGGCGGGGCAAAAAGCCCAAGCCAGATACCGGGGAAACCGGAAAAAGGGGAGATGGGACGCCAGCTCCCCTTTTGTTTAACCGGAGCAATCCGATGGCAATACAAAATTTGGAAAACAGCCTTGGTTCAGGCGCAACAAATAGCCTGATAGCAGGTAGCCCTGTCATCGAAACAAGACGGCTGCTCTTGCGTTCGCTGCACGAAGACGACATTGCAGACCTGGTAAGACTGGCAAACAATCTGTCAGTTGCCAGCATGCTTGGCTCAATGCCCCATCCCTATTTTCCTGCCGACGCAAAAGAGTTTCTTGAGCGCATGAATAGCGACCAGAACAATGGCAGTGTATATGCGGTAACAAAAAAGGATGGCGGACAATTCATGGGCTGTTGCGGCCTTCATGAGGATTCCGAGCGCTTTGAATTTCCGTTTATGGGTTACTGGATCGGAGAACCCTTCTGGAACAAGGGTTTTGCGACAGAGGCTGCGCGGGCGCTGGTCGACCTATATTTCAAGGTGACCGACCGCGACGAATTGATGATGTCCTGCAGGCGAGACAATGCACCCTCACGCGCAGTCATTATCAAATGCGGTGGCCGTTACTGGAAGTCGGGAGAGGCCTATAACAAGGCACTTGGGCAATTGCACAAGCTGGAACATTTCAGATTGACCCGCGCATCATGGATGGCGGCTGCATTTGGAAAATGACCTATATGGCCAAATATGGAATCAGCATTAGACGGCTGGGCCAGGTAGCCGTTCAACCCGATCTGGCGAACGGTAGAGCTGGTTCGCCCTTTTGCGAGCTTTGGTGTAGAAAGGTTCACGATCAGGGACGCTGGGGTGAACTGCGATGAAATTTCTTGATTCCGCAAAGGTTTATGTCCGTTCGGGCGACGGCGGTGCCGGAGCTGTTTCCTTTCGTCGCGAGAAATACATACCGCTCGGCGGACCCGATGGCGGTGACGGAGGTCGCGGTGGTGACGTCTGGCTTGAAGTAACACCGGGCCTGAACACACTAATTGATTTTCGTTACCAACAACATTTCAAGGCCAAAACCGGAATGCACGGGATGGGCCGTAATCGCCATGGAGCCAAAGGCAACGACATCGTTCTGCGTGTTCCGCAGGGAACGCAGATCTTCGCCGAGGATGAGGAAACGCTGATTGCAGACCTTACCGAAATTGGCGAACGATACCTGCTGGCAAAGGGTGGCAATGGCGGATTTGGCAACGCCTATTTCAAAAGCGCAACCAATCAGGCACCTCGTCATGCCAATCCCGGCCAGAAAGGCGAGGAACTTACAGTCTGGCTGCGATTGAAACTGATTGCAGATGCCGGCCTGCTCGGAATGCCAAATGCGGGAAAGTCAACTTTTCTCGCCAGTGTCAGCGCGGCAAAACCGAAGATTGCAGATTATCCATTCACCACCCTTCATCCCAATCTGGGTGTCGTGGGAATTGACAGCAACGAGTTTGTTCTCGCCGACATTCCGGGCCTGATCGAAGGGGCGCATGAAGGCGCAGGTATCGGTGATCGTTTTCTTGGTCATGTCGAGCGGACACGAATCTTGCTTCATCTTGTTGCCGGGACACAGGAAGATGTAGCCGGCACCTACCGTACTGTTCGCACAGAAATTGAAGCCTATGATGAAAATCTGGCGGCAAAACCTGAGATAGTCGCCCTGTCCATGGTCGATGCCTTGAGTGCAGAAGAACGTGCGGAAAAAATTGCCGAATTGCAAAAAGTCTGTGGCCAGCGCGTCTACGAATTGTCATCCGTTAGCAGGGAAGGCGTAGACAAGGTTTTGCGCGCCATATGGCACGAGATCGAGGAGTTCGGACAGGCAGATCCCGAAGTTGAGACCAAAAGCGAGGCCTGGTCGCCATTATGACAAGACTTGCCGGTTTCCAACGCATTACAATCAAAATCGGGTCGTCACTACTGGTTGAGCATCCGGAGGGCCTCAAAACCAGCTGGCTGAAATCGATCTGTGCTGATATTGCCTGGTTGAAAGCCGAGGGCAAGGATGTGCTTGTCGTATCCTCAGGCGCAATCGCCATGGGAAGGGCTCTGCTCGGCCTTGGCAAAAAGACCCTGAAACTGGAGGAGAGCCAGGCCGCTGCTGCCTGTGGCCAGATTTCTCTTGCTCGCGCCTGGTCCCATGCACTTGGTGAACATGACATTACCGCAGGCCAAATTCTGCTGACGCTTGGTGATACGGAAAACCGCCGCCGCTACCTCAATGCAAGAACCACAATTGAAACCCTTCTCAAACTGGGAGCTGTGCCGGTAATCAATGAGAATGACACAGTCGCCACATCCGAGATTAGATATGGTGACAATGACCGTCTGGCCTCCCGCGTTGCCACCATGGTCAGCTCGGATCTGCTTATCCTTTTATCAGATATTGACGGCCTCTACTCCCAACCACCCACGATCAACCCGCAGGCGGAGTTCATTTCCGATGTTCCTGTTATCACGCCGGAGATCGAGGCCATGGCTGGCGCGGCGGGCACTGAACTATCGCGTGGCGGCATGGTGACCAAGATTGAGGCAGGCCGTATTGCCACTTCAGCCGGTGCAGCCATGGTCATTACTTCCGGAAAACAGGAAAATCCCGTGTCAGCGCTCGCTTCCGGAGGAAAGGCAACCTGGTTCTCACCTGTCGGGAATCCGGTAACAGCACGCAAGCGCTGGATTTCAGGTCAGATGGAAACCGTAGGAAACCTGACTATTGACGATGGCGCCCATCGTGCACTGGAACGTGGCAAGAGCCTGTTACCGGCGGGAATACGCAAGGTTGAGGGAAAGTTTTCCCGCGGCGATATCGTGAATATCTGCCGAATTGATGGAACCAGTATCGGGCATGGCATTGTCGCCTATGATCTGGAAGAGGCCAGAAAGATTTTGGGTTGCAAGTCAGAGAAGATAGCTGAAATATTGGGCTATAGCGGCCGCAGCGAGATGATACATCGCGATGACATGGTGCTAAAGCACGGCACCGGTAATTCACAGAGCACAGAAATCTCTACAGCGTAGATTGCGAAAGACCATGCTTGACAAGACGATGTCTGAAAAACAGGACGATATATCCACGATCATGCTCGAACTGGGCCGCCGTGCCCGCAAGGCTGCCCATGTCATGGCTACATCAACCACGGACAGCAAGAACACCGCATTGCGTGGAATGGCGCAATCCATACGCGCCCGCAGCGCCGATTTATTGGCTGCAAATGCCATCGACATGGAAAACGGTGAAAAGAACGGGCTGGCAGCATCCTTTCTTGACCGCCTGAAACTGGATAATGGACGTATTGACGCCATTGCCGCCGGGCTGGAAGCAATTGCTGAATTGCCTGATCCGGATGGCGAAACCATGGCACAATGGGATCGACCCAATGGGCTGCAAATAGAGAGGGTAAGGACACCACTCGGAGTGGTTGGAATTATTTTCGAAAGCCGGCCAAATGTGACTGCTGATGCTGGTGGACTTTGCCTGAAAGCAGGAAATGCAGCGATTTTGCGTGGGGGAACTGATTCCATAAACTCTTCCCGTGCCATCCATGCCTGCCTGGTGGAAGGACTGGAAAAGGCTGATTTGCCTGCTGATGCAATCCAGATTGTTCCGACCACGGATCGCGCAGCCGTTGGCGAAATGCTGCGCGGGCTCGATGGCAATATCGACGTGATTGTTCCACGCGGTGGCCGGGGTCTGGTCGAGCGAGTCCAGACTGAGGCCAGAGTGCCGGTTTTTGCCCATCTGGAAGGAATTTGCCATGTCTATGTGGACGGTAGCTCCGACCTCGATATGGCAAAGGAGATTACTCTCAATTCAAAAATGCGCCGTACAGGCATTTGCGGCGCTGCCGAAACACTGCTGATTGATCGAAATTGCAGCGCGACCCACCTCATACCGATACTCGAAGAGCTCGCAAATGCGGGATGCGAAATCCGTGCAGATGAAGAAGTCCGGAACTCATTTTCCGACGCAATTCCCGCCACTGAAGATGATTGGAGCACAGAATATCTTGCTCCGGTAATTTCGGTCCGACTGGTCGATGGCGTGGGATCAGCAATTGACCATATCGGTAAATATTCATCCAACCATACAGAAGCAATTATTGCCGAAGACCAGGAAGCCGTCGATCGATTCTTTTCAGAAATTGATTCCGCGATTTTGTTGCACAATGCTTCGACCCAATTCGCTGATGGCGGGGAATTTGGCATGGGCGCGGAAATTGGGATTGCCACCGGCAAGATGCATGCGCGTGGACCGGTCGGCGTGGAACAATTGACCAGCTTCAAATATCAGGTGCGTGGCAATGGCCAGACGCGCCCATGACGGGCGTCTAATTCCTGCTAAGGATCGATGACATCAAATCTTCCGGCGACATTGATGCTGCTTATCTGAAAATTCCCCCTGCCGGACCCCGCATGTCTATCGGGCTTCTTGGAGGTTCCTTTAATCCGCCTCATGAGGGACATCTCCATATCTCCGAACTCGCATTGAAACGGGCCGGGCTGGACCAGGTCTGGTGGATCGTCAGCCCCGGTAATCCCCTGAAAGACCACTCGGAACTGGCTAACCTCGGCAACAGGCTGGCGCAATGCCACAAAATTGCGAAACATCCCGATATCAAGATCACGACTTTTGAGCAGCGTTTCAATCTTCGTTATACCGAGCATACGCTCTCTGTTTTGAAACTCCGCCGCCCGGGTGTGAAATTCGTCTGGCTGATGGGCGCAGATAATCTAGCCGGGTTCCACAAATGGCAAAATTGGCGCAAAATTGCCAGGCTGATGCCAATTATCGTGATTGACCGGCCCGGCTCAACGCTTTCATACCTGTCTGCACCGGCTGCAATTGTCCTTTCACGTTACCGGGAAGATGAAGATGACGCCTCAAAAATCGCGAGTTTCAAACCCCCAGCATGGACATTTCTGCATGGTCCGCGCTCGCCTCTTTCATCCACCCAGATCAGAAATGCCAAGAAGTAACCTATCCTGGTTTCATCGTCTTGGAAATGACATGGAATCAATGCACTATTGAAATTGGCACAAACTGTGTACAATGAATCGTGGCGGCTGATTTGCGTCAACTGCCGTTTAACCGGGTGAAAACCTGCAAACCAACTGCATAGCGAGGGTAAACGCTGACTACAGCAATGCAGACCGGGCCAGGCTCCAAGGGCAAGGCCGCCAGAGACACCAAGACTGCGACTGATGCGGTCAAGGAAGTTCTCGATACAGTGATCGAAAGCCTGGAAGATTCCAAGGCTGAAGATCTGCTAAACATCAATATTCAGAGAAAATCGGCACTGGGCGACTATATGGTCGTTGCCTCAGGACGCTCGCATCGTCATGTCGGTGCAATCGCCGACCACCTTTTACGCGATCTGAAAAGCAAGGGATTTGGTACGCCAAAAACCGAAGGCTTGCCGGCGTGTGATTGGGTCCTGATAGATACCGGTGACATCATTGTCCATATATTCCGGCCGGAAGTGCGGGAATTCTATGGACTTGAGAAAATGTGGCTAATGCCTGATCAACAGGACGTACATTAGGCTACATACCAGGATGTTGTTGTCCATTCATGCAATTGGGCGGCTTAAGACCGGGCCCGAACGTGAGCTTTATCAGCGATATGAGGACCGGTTGAAGAAAGCCGGCCGCAATATCGGAATAAGCGGACTCTCACTCAAGGAATACAATGATTCCCGGTCGGATGATTCTGCCAAAAGACGCGAACAGGAAGCAGATACCCTGTTATCCGGACTTGGTGGTGGCGCCACGCTGATCGCCTTGGATGAAAATGGCAGGGACCTTTCAAGCAATGAACTGTCTCAATTCCTGCGAAAAATGCTTCACTCGGGAACGCAACAGACTGCATTTGCAATCGGCGGTCCGGATGGCCACGGGAACCAATTATTGGAAAATGCGGATATGAAATTGCGATTCGGTTCAATGACCTGGCCTCATCAGATGGTCAGAATCATGCTGGTAGAGCAACTTTATCGCTCGGTCACGATATTGTCAGGCCATCCCTACCACCGAAATTGACAATTATTGTCCTCAACTGTCGATAATTGCCATTACCGGGACAAATTCTGATGCAATTTCGCCCTGCATCTGATTCACTACACAGGAAATCGGTCTGCCAATATCGGATTCTTCGGTTCGATCCTGGTGACATGCATCCGGTAACGCGATGTTGAGCAAACGCGAATGCAAATTTATCTCTGCCAAAAACATCTGATCGGCCTGTGGGCAGCCATCTCGTTCGGCTTTTTGGCAAGTGTCGCGATGGCACAAAACCTGGAATCACAACGCGAAAAAACCGGAGCCGAACTGGCGGCAATTCGCAGCGAAATCAGCATTTCGGAAGCAAGACGCGCCGAACTTTCTGCCGAAATCGAGCGTCTGGAGAAGGATCGAGCCAACATAAATCGTAATTTGATCGACACTTCTGCCAGACAAAGAAGTATTGAAGTGCGAGTTGAACGCGCGAGCAAGCGCCTTGAAGATCTCCGGGGCCAGCAAGATCAGGTCAAGGCATCACTTTCGACCCGCAGGGCATTGCTTTCCGAGGTTCTTGCGGCATTGCAACGCATGGGCCGGAAACCTCCACCGGCAATTCTTGTGACACCGGGTGATGCGCTTTCTGCGGTGCGCTCGGCCATTCTTCTGGGGGCCGTTGTCCCTGAAATCAGGGCGGAAACGGAGGTCCTTGTCGCCGAGTTGACAGACCTTCAGAGGATCGGAATTGATATTGAAAGTCAACGCTCTAGCCTGTCTTCCGACCTCAGGGAACTCGCCGAGGAAGAAGAGAGGCTGGCGCTATTGCTGACAGAGAAGAAATCCCTGACCAACACTGCGCGTCAGGAGCTGGCACAACAGGGTGCCAAAGCTGCTGGCCTGGCCGCCAAGGCCAGCAATCTCGGAAAATTGATTGAAACGCTCGAACGCGAGATCACCGCCGTTCGTGAGGCAGCTATTGCCGCAAAGGCAGCAGAAGCCAAACGTCTGGCGGAGGCCGAGAAGCGTCTGGCAGGCGTTCCCGGAAAAGAGTTGGGACCGGATTTTTCCGACACATCCCGCATTGCGCCCGCTGTTGAATTTGAAAAAGCCAAGGGCTTGCTGCCGAAACCGGCAGGAGGCGTGGAGATCCGGTCATTTGGCAGCAAAAATGCTTTGGGTGAAAAATCTGCCGGCATCTCAATTGCGACCAGAATTAATGCTAGAATAGTCTCTCCCGCAGACGGTTGGGTGGTTTATGCCGGTCCCTTCCGATCTTACGGTCAGCTATTGATCCTTAATGCAGGCAGCGGTTATCATGTAATCCTGTCCGGTATGGAAAAGATCGATGTACAACTCGGTCAATTTGTGCTGGCCGGGGAACCTGTGGCAGTGATGGGTGCCCGCAGGGTCGCTAGTGCGGAAGCAGTAGGTATGGAAACTTCGCGACCAGTGCTCTATGTCGAGTTTCGCAAAGATACAACTTCAATAGATCCGTCCCCTTGGTGGGCGGATTCCAGCTCAAAGAGAGTCTCGGATGATTCGTAAACTAACCCTTTTATTTGCAGGCTTTCTGATTGGAACCACTGCAGGAATAATTCTCGTTACAGGCATCAGCCCCACTGGTGCAGCAAATGCCGCCGGCAAGG
>JBPCWJ010000189.1:0-11838 GCA_051009635.1 Rhizobiaceae bacterium | reverse complement strand
CCTATGCACACCAGAATATTGACTTGCGACCCATTCCATTTGTGGAAAACCCGCTTCCAGGGGGAGAAATAGCAGCTAATGGATTGCAGGCCGGTAATAAAAAGGAAGACCTGGCTCCTATCATTCGACCGAAGGTTCTTTCCGCAGAAAGTCAGAAAATGCTCCGGGAACTTGAAAGAAAACTGCGCAACGCCAAGCCGGTAAACCCAAATCAGGTGGTAGCTGTGCGTAGTGGCAGACAAATTGGTGAATCTACTTCCAATTGAAAAATATCACGCCAGATCGAATTCGCAGGTAATCGGCGGTTCACAACCAGGGCCAATTGACAGATTTGGGGCATGGGCAATAACCGGACTTGCACATGTCCAAAATTCAGTCTGTAATATTTGTTCAAGCAGATTTATAAGATGCTGAATTTCAAATCATCAATTCCAGGCGGCGTGGTTTAGTGCGTTCAATTGTAATGTTCCTTATTCTCGCTTTTTGCGGGATAATGCTGGGTGGAGCCAGTGCCTGGTATTCCATCAGGCACGTTCATGGCCTTGAGGCAATCGACATCGGTGTCTGGACGGCCTACCCCTTTGCTGCCGCCGATGAAATCGATCCATATACTGTTGCCAAATCCGTTGCAGAGGGCACAGTACCGCTGGGAGTTTCGGAGGGTCTGGCTTTTGAAACCCAGTCCGACAGTAATGGCACAATCCTTTCAGCAGAATGCGACTATGAACTAGAGGGTACTACACCGCCATCGCGGTTGTGGACCCTTGTCGCCTATGATGACAAGGGTTTTCCGATGCAGGCAGCTCCGGGCGGCCGTTCTTCAAAATATTCAGGGTCCGTATTGCGATATCCTGATGGATCATTCTTGATATCGATTTCCGGAAGACCAAAACCAGGCAACTGGTTATCCCTGAAAGGCAAAGAGCAGTTCCGTCTGGTACTGCGTCTTTATGATACCTCAGTGACCAGCAATACCGATCTGATAGTTCCCCGGATGCCCGAAATCCGCCGATTGGAATGCAGGTCATGATTTGGCGGTTCATATATTTCGGCGCATGCACACTCGTGCTGGCAGCAATTACTCATATTGCAATAATCCTTCTGATACCTGTTTACGGCACACAGGACGCCTTTGCCATTCTGTCCAAAAACACCAGTCCCTTCACGTTCAAACCGATTGTAAGTGAAAATGGACGGCTGCCGCTGTCTGACTTCGATCCGTTCTTTTCTTACGGAGTTTGCAGATTTGATCTTTCCGAGACCGGCGTGGTGATCAGTGGCCCGAAGATTGATACATTCTGGTCGGCTACGATTGTAAATGAAGCAGGGACTGTAATTTACAGTTTGAATAGTCGCACTGCGATCGACCAAAAATTGGAGTTGATCGTCCTTAATCCGACACAAATTCTCAGAATTCGGGAATTGCAGCCGCCAGAGATCGAATCGTCGATCATCGTGGAAACTGAAATTAATGGCGGATTTGTTCTATTGCGGGTCTTAAGTCCTGATGCCAGCTGGGAATCCTCAGCACAGCGTTATTTGGATTCAATTGCTTGCAGGCCGTACCTGCCAACCGCAAATCAGAATACTGAAGAATTGGAACAGCCAGGAAGTTAGGGCCCTGATCCTTTTCAGGCTTTCATATCCTTGCCCAATTTCGCTCGAGAGGAACTAACGGTACTTTCGTCAGCGGTTTTTTGAGCATATCTGACACCGGTGAAGAGCAACACTTTTCCGCCAGGCTCTTCAGACCCCATCGATCTGGCCGACCTTTTTTGCCTCCAGATAGAAGCCTCTTTCGGGAACTCGATGATTGCAGCCATAATGTTCTCCGACAATGTTCCAGCGTGTCCAAACCAGGTTGGTGCTACGCATACAAGCGCAATAGAAATGATTCTTCGTTAACAAGTCGTAAACAAAGAACGATGCTCTACCGTTAATCAATTATCGGAAGCCCAGGGTCAGGACCCATTAGATCAGACAGTTAATCAAGGTTAACAAAAAACTAAGAATTAGCATTGAGGATCGACTGAAATCCATCTGATTCGTGTAAATGAACGGACAATCAATGCAGTCGAACCAAACAGCACAAGCTGAAGCAAATTCTGAGACTTTCCAACCTGGTAAACGCGTTCACCGTCACGACTATTCCCTGGCAAGTGCCGTGCAACTACGCGAGAACCAGCTATCCCGCAAAGCAACCTTGCTGGCGGATTCAACCCGGAATTTCTGTGAGCTTGACCGTCCGACCCGTCAGGAAATCGACATATTCAAGGAGCTGTTCTACCAGATGATTGGCGGCTGCGGGAAAAGCGAGCGCCGCCTGCTTTCTGCGTCTCTCGCGCGCAATGTATATACCCCGCGGCAAATCCTTATGTATCTTGCAATCGATGCTGCGGACATCGCGGCACCAGTCTTGCTGTTTTCACCAGCAATCAATGAGTTCGACATAGCTACACTGGCAGGAAGACTGTCCCTTGATCATCTCAAAATTCTTTGCAGACGACTGGATCTGAGCTCAGAAAGCGCAAAGGTGCTGGAGAAGGCCGGTGGCGAAGAGTGCGTAAGGTTGCTCGCAAAAAATCCTTCACTGGCCCGATTAAAAAATGGAGATGGGAAGGTCTCTCGACCAATTGCCACCCCAGCCCGGACAAATGAAGATAATTTACCAGGCCAAACGCCTACCGAGAATGTTGCATCGCGCAGGAGCAGCACTCAGAATGAGATAGTGGAATTGGCGGGGCGCGGTGGGAAACTGGGCCGGAGCAAGAAAAACAGTTCCGTACCATTCAAGTACAATCCGGAAATTCCCTTTGATGGTCAATTGCTTCAGGCAGCCCGCAAAGGCCAAAGAGACGGGTTGGCAGAAATTGTTGAAAGTTATTGCGGAATAAGTTCCAGGATTGTTCGTCAACTTCTTGATGAGCCGGATGCGGAAAATCTGTGTGTTCTTTTCAAGGGCCTGGGCATCGGATTTGTGGGTACGCTGCAACTGTTACTGCTTCTCAACCGGAATGTTTCCAGCAATCGATCCAATTATGACCGGATCAAGAAACTCATTTCCGAGGTCAGCTTTGATGAATGCCGCAGGTTTCTGGAAAAACTAGGCGGTAATTTTGCGGAACCAAAATCCGTTGCTGTACAACCAGTTACGTCAAACAGTCTGATGGATGCAGTCGTGTCACGTAGGCGCGAGATATCCCGGAACGCATCTGAACCCATCAACTCAGTGAGAAACCCTGATACCTTAAGGGATACAGGTTAGGCTCAAGACTTGTAATTTAAACAGTGAGAAGTTCGGGCTCGCCGTCTTTTCGTTCCGTCTCGACAACCCAACAGTCCGGATCAAATGAAACCTGCCGATCCAGCCACTCGGATGCGGCCGCCTCAGTGACCTGATTTAGGATTTTTTCAAACCTTCGATCAAGGTCCGGTTCATCAACAAATATTGCATGTGGTGCCTGCGAATATACGCTGCAAGTTCCGTCTAGATGATTATGGACGATAAAAATTGCACCGGCTTCCGGGACGCCCTTGCGAATTATGGTGGAATAATAGCCGTCAGCCATTTCGCGCTTCATGAATGCGGAAACCCAGATATGACTCTGCAGGCGCATGGTCAGCTTTTTCGCAACGCGCCTATATCTTCGAGTTTCCTGATGATGTCATCGTCTGGCCTACCGGTTACATGCAGTTTGTAGCGTTGCTGGAACCGGGAAATCGCAGCCTTTGTTTCCTCACCCAGAACACCGTCTGCCGATATCTCGACCTCACCAAAATTAATCAACCCGATCTGCACGCGCGCAATTAATGCGGCATCCGTCAGGTCGGAATCTGCCAACATACCGGCACTTGAAGGTGTTGCATCAATTGGGTCCTCAGCCGGGCTAAGTTGTTTGCCGCTGCCAAGCGCAATGTCTCCAATGTTTCGCAACAGCGAAGTGCTGACCAGTCCGCTCGCTTCGTAACCATAGGCTGTTTCAAATGAGACGATTGCCGCGTGGGTCTTCGGGCCGTATAGGCCATCCACTTCGCCTGAATAATATCCCAATGCCGAAAGATGGGCTTGCGCCTCTCTGACCAGTGATGAAGCGGGCACTCCCGGCTCATCATTTTGCGGGCGCATTTTGGGCACCGGAATACGATCCAGCGCAAGCGCGGTGAGCGTAGTTTTGGCGCTTCGCACCAGCGTGTCATTAGTGTTTACGGAGTGGGTCGCTGTATAGTCTCGCGTTGCCCAGAGCGGAACCGGGTGCCCACCATTTTGGGCATATAATGCATTGGCAGCCACCAATGAAAACGCAACGAGAAATATACAGGAACCTGCCGCAATTGACGGGTTTTCCTGAATCGTTTCTCCGGCTGCAGAAAGCATATACTTCAACATTTCTCTCGATCCCTGGTTATCAAGCAGTACGTTTGTTGGGTTGCACCAATTCAAGATGTTCGTATGCCGGAACCGGTGTTGCGTCGGGTGGATTTATCGGGACGACAACATTGACTGTCGTTCCCTTCCCCTTTTTGCTGGCAAATTCAACTCTGCCACCATGAAGTTCAACTAGACCGCAGACTACGGACAGTCCGAGGCCCGTGCCCTCATATTTCCGGTCATATTTGCTATCAGCCTGATAGAATGGCAGGCCCAACCTATCCAGATGTTCCGGAGATATACCGATTCCGTTGTCTGCAATTTTCAGGCAAACATTCCTTCCAGATCTGTTCAAGTTGATTTCCACGTGTCCGCCAGTATCGGAAAATTTCACTGCGTTGGATACGAGATTGATCACGATCTGCTTAATGGCTCTCTCGTCAGCTGTTACTTCGGGAACATCCGGCGCAATGTTGATCACCATGCCGATGTTCTTCTGCTCTGCCTGTCCGCGCAAAATCTGGCAACTCGCTTCGACCGCGTGAGCGAAATCGAAGGGCTCTGAAATGATTTCGTATTTTCCCGATTCAATCTTTGACATGTCGAGAATATCGTTGAGCACGTTTAGTAAATGGGAAGATGAACTGTGAATTAATCCGATATATTCCCGGGTTCTCTCCGGAGGCATATTCGCCATGTGGTCAGATTGAAGAAGCTCTGAAAATCCAAGGATTGCGTTCATCGGCGTGCGTAGTTCATGGCTCATATTTGCCAGAAATCGGCTTTTGGCGATATTTGAACTATCGGCAAGCTCCTTTTGCCTACGCAGCTCCTCTTCCAGAGCGCGACGCTCGGAAATATCCCGGGAGACTGCCAAGACCAGCATACCCTCGTCCTCAAAATATGCTTCCGGCGCAGGCTCACAACGCAATTCAAACCAGCGGCCTGAGATTGGCCCACCATCGGCATCTGTTATCAGGCGAAATTGGGCTTTTTTGTGCGCCCCTGATGAAATACAATTTTCAATCGCGGTTGCGACCACAACGCGATCATGAATATGTACGCATTCCAGAAAACCCTTGCCCATGAGCAGATCAGAATCGAATCCAAATACCTTTTTGCAATTTGATTCCACGTGGACGGCGTAACCGTCTAAGCGATGAAGCGTGTATAGATCAGGCCCGATCGAAGCCAGATTGACCTTTTGCTCGGTGTTCTTTTTTGCCCTGCCAGGCTTAGCCCACATTTTCCGGTTTCCTCGGTACGCCTTCGCAAGAAAACTACGGCCGGTCCTGTAATATTGCTAACCGATCCATCTCTTGCAGTTACCTCGACCGTGCCATGACCACTTTAACGGATCGCTAAGCTTGAACCGTTCTGGCCGTCCAATTTGAATTGAAGGCCGATTTTCATCGTGAAAATGATGGTATGGTAAACGGAACCTTTCACATTCTGCCATCTGCCGCTATCCGGCCTCCAGCCGCCTGTTTTCAAGGATATTGACCATTGTCCCAAGTTCTATGAGCAATGAATAGTCGCTTCTTCGGTATGAATCCGGAATTGATAAAAATTGATACAAATTCCGCTTTTTGACAACATCAGCGCTTAAAGGCCGTGTGGTACCGATAGTCTGGGAAGTTAGACAGGGAAAAGTTTGATGCTCAGAATTATTTTCTGGTTGGCACTTATTATTGCATTCATTCCAGTGAACAAAAATGAACTGGATGTGGATCAGCGCGTGGTCTCTACAAGCGAAACCATCAGCCTGGTGCAGTCGGCTTATTATGACATTTCCCAGTTCTGCACCCGCAACCCTCAACCCTGCGATACCGGCAAGGAACTGGCTTCACAATTTGGTGCCAAGGCGAAAAGCGGGATGCTGCTCGCATATAATTATCTGGACAAGAACTTTTCCAGTGGCAAAGGCCAAGCCGGAAAATCCGTAGAGCCAAATCAGTCATTGTTTCAAACTGATCCGGTTACTACCGGCTCGGCTGATTTGAACTAAATTTGACAACAGATCACAATTTCGGTTGGCAAAGCCCTATATTGATGTAAACCATCCAACATCAATACGGGATGTATCATGACCGGAACCAAGCTCCAATCAATCATGGAAGATTTTGAATTCCTTGAGGATTGGGAAGATCGCTACAAATATCTGATTGAATTGGGAGATGATCTCGAGCCGCTTTCCGATGAGGAAAGAAATCCGGATACAAAGGTGCAGGGTTGTGTCAGCCAGGTATGGATCGTTTCGCAAAAAGACAATGGGCCAGATCCTGTACTGACCTTTCGAGGTGACTCCGATGCCCACATTGTCCGTGGCTTGATTGCTATTGTGCTGGCATTATTTTCGGGAAAACCCGCTTCAGAGATTTCAGCGATTGACGAAACAGCCACGCTTGAAAAACTCAGGCTCTCGGAACACATCACGCCCCAACGATCAAATGGGTTGAGATCCATGATAGCGCGCATAAAGAAGGAACCGCAGCAGTTTGCTACTGCCTGAATGCCAGCTGTCATGTGCCCGTCTGGATCGATGGCCTGTGCGTCTCGTCCCCCCAATGCAAAATACGGCTGTTCCTTGGCCTGGAACGCGGCATAATACCGTAGTGAACTGCCAGGCAGGACAATGCGGTTCTCAACATTAGTTTCGCTGACCTGGGTGGCCATTGACGTTCCTGCTCAACTTCCTGGAAACCCTTGAGAAAGCAGCAAACATCAAGCGCCAAATCTGCAAGATCACTATCCAGCGCAGCCATGGCCGCAGTAACCCGTTTTCTGGCATCAATGGCAAAATCACCTAGTTCAGCCTTTTTACCCATTCACCGGCCAGGTCCTGAAGAACCCAGAGTTGTCCAGTTTACCGTTATGGAAGGTTGCAGTTGACCTGCTTCGAAGTCTTTTCGAAGCTGTTCACCCGCGTCATACTGGTTATCGTCAATCCAGGAGTTTCCATCCTTGTCCTTCCGGACATATAGCCGTCGTAGAGGCGATTCCGCCTCATTACGAATTAAAACGCCAGCCTCCTCTCTTCCTTTTTCCGCTGAAACACGGATATCGCCATGTTGAACCAGATGAGCCATATCAGGATAAAGTTCACGCCGAAGACATGACCGGCCTTCCTGGTTCAATTTCAGTTTTTTATCCACCGCTTCAACCAACCCCTTCCTGGTAGACAGATCGACTATGCTACGGTCAATATGATGTACTTTTCCATTTGCCTTTACCGCAAATCTGTTTTCATCAACTACATCATAGATTGCAAAATTGCCGGATGTTTCGAGAAACCTAAGCAAACGTAAATATGCCGGTCTCCTGTTTGCAGGAACCTTAGTCTGTTTTTTCATTCTATTTTTTTTCCGCTATGCGAATGTTTTCTCGTCAATATCTGCAAGTTCAGTCAGCAACTCCAATATGCCTCCATTTTCAGGATGGCGTCATCGCTGGCCGGAATGTCGCGTAAGTCTTCAATTGTGCGGCAGGCATGAGCGACTGTTGTTCTGTCACGGCCGAACAATTTGGCAACAGTGCTGTAGGGCATACACAAGGAAGTATGAAGCAAATACATGGCAATCTGACGAGCTCGTGCAATTTGACTTGAACCGCGGTTGGTATCCATGACTGCCGCCTCTTCCAGGTTTTGAGAATTTGATACCAAGCGCACAACAAGTCTTGTTACGAACTCCGCCCTGGATAGTTTGCTGGTCGTAGGGGGGCACTTTGATTTGGCAAAATTGGAACGCGCGTTATTCGATTTAGACTTGTTTTGAACATTTTCTTGAAATGCAAGCTCTATTCCTGGTGGGTATTTCGTTTTACAAAGAGAAACAGTTTCCAACATATCAAGTCCCCAAATAGATACAGTAAAAGGAATATTTTCCTATTTTACATCTTTAACGGCTGTGAGGACAAGAGATCGGATTGGAAAAATGGTACGTTTGTAAAAATTCAATATTATCTGTTACTTACAATCGGAAAATTTTAAGTCATTGGAAAAGGATATCCCCTCATTTCAAGACAACTACAATTATTGTTTCCAATTTCTTCGAAGCATAGTCTAGCTCAAACAAAAAAACCGGCCGCCAAGGCCGGTTTCTTAATATTCAAGGTTGAAGACAGTAATTTATTTAAGTTTCGAACCTCGTTTGCGACCAAGCCCCATTTCTCTTGCAAGTTTGGAACGTGCCTCCGCATAGCTGGGGGCTACCATTGGATAATCCGGGGCAAGTCCCCATTTCTCGCGATATTCTTCTGGAGACAAATCATAGTGTGTTCTGAGATGGCGCTTCAAGGACTTGAAGCTCTTTCCATCTTCCAGACAAATAATATAGTCCTGAAAAACCGATTTTTTCGGATTTACAGCAGGTTTCTGTTTTTCGGCCGGCACACCTGAGCCGCTAGCCTGAACTTTGTTCAAAGCCGTGTGTACTTCACCAATCAAATTTGGCAAATCAACGGTAGAAACGGGATTGTTGCTCACATATGCAGAAACGATTTCTGCTGTCATCTCCACAAGGATTGCAGCGTCCTGGCTGCTATCTGTCGAATTGTTTTCCATAATTTTTCTCATTTTAGATAGTATTACAGCGGTACTTGCCGAACAGGTCTTTTAAGCTGAAATTTCCAATAATCATTTATTGGAACCAGTTTCTAATCCTGTGATTTCAACAAATTTTCCAAATTGTCAACAGTAAAAACAAAAAATAACCAGTAGTTTATCATACAATTACATAATTTTAATTATATGTATAATACATATATTATAGATACGATTGCTTTTTTTGGTTACACAACTAACGGAAAAGACCGAGAGCAAATACACTATCTATAGGTAATTATAGGAATTCTTCGAATTTTCGTTGTGAACTTTACGCGTTAACCATCTTATTCTTATCCACAATTCCTCACTTAATTTCAAATAAAGCAGCTAGCGATTGCCTAGAAACAAATAAACCAATTAAAGCTGGTTTCTACCGGATTTATGAATCTGTTTAATGCAACCCTGCATTGAAGTTTCGAGTTGAATCGCAAAAACCGAGAAGATTGCTCTTGAATTCCCTGCCGGACATTCAAAGTTCGAAACCCTCCCGTTTTTCCGATCACAACCAACAGGATCAGCAACCCATCGGAGCGCAATGGGCGCGCGATTGGCATGGCCAAATGAAGCAGCCCACAGAGCAGGAGTTGGTCACCTTTGCATCTGATTTTGAGTTCGCCCATCTGCTTGCACTTGAATGAACGACTCGTTAAAGATTTTGGTAACGGTAGTAGGGAGAGATTAATTGCGGACAATATTTACCGCACTGACATTGTTCGCACTCTGGCTTCTGATGTCGGGGGTTTACAAACCGTTGGTCATTGGTCTGGGAATAGCCTCAGCCATCCTTGCGGTTTATTTTGAAAAGCGGATGAATGCCATTGATCGCTACCCGCTACGGTTAAGTGTCAGCCTGATAAGGATGTTTCAATATTTTGCCTGGTTGCATGTGGAAATTGCCAAATCAAACTGGGCAGTAACAAAACTCATCCTGGCACCCCGTATAAAACTGCGGCAAAACCTCTTCGAAGTACCCTTCACACAAAGGACTGATTTTTGCGTGGCAATGTTTGCCAATTCCATCACCTTGACGCCGGGCACCATCACAGTGGAAGTGGAGCCTGATCATTTTTTTGTCCATGCGCTTTCCTATTCCGAAGATGACGACGATGCATTGGCAGAAATGGACCGCAGGGTGACAGCGATAGAAACCGGAGCTGCCTGACAATGTTCGTAATTGCAGCTTTTGCACTATTCGCAGCGATGGCCTGCCTGCTTGTGAGGCTTTATTACGGGCCAACCTTGTATGACCGGGTTTTAGCTTCCAATGCATTTGGAACCCAAACAGTTCTATTTATCGGTGTTCTGGGGTTTTTGACCGGGCGCCCGGATTTTCTTGATATTGCACTCCTTTATGCATTGATAAATTTTGTGGGAACAATCGCTGTACTGAAGTTTTTTCGTTACCGTTCGCTCGGCGATACAGAAGACCGTTCTGCGCGGTCGAGGGCAGGTGAATAATGTTTGCCACCCTTGTTGAAATTATCAGCTGGATCTTGATTGTGTCAGGCGGCGCTTTCAGTGTGATCGGCGCGATTGGGCAATTGAGGTTTCCTGATTTCTGGGCGCGTTTGCATGCCGCTTCGGTTTCTGATTCCGCAGGAATGATATTGCTTATTGCAGGTATGATCCTTCAATCAGGAGTATCCTTGATTGCAGCCAAACTGATCATTATTGGAGCATTTTTGTACATTACGGGCGCAACTTCCACTCACGCTGTGGCAAGCGCAGCCTTGGTATCCGGCCTGAAACCGCCGGTTCTGAAGAAAACAAAATCAAGCCGTAAATCCCGTTCCAAAAAGGAGCAAGCCAAGACATGATCGTCACTATCATTGATCTTGTATTGTTCTTCATGCTCGTCATGACTGCGCTGGTCATTGTCCAGACGCGGCATCTTTTTGCCGTGGTGATGTTGTCAGGCGTTTTCAGCCTGCTGACTGCATTGCTTTTTGTAACCCTTGATGCAGTTGATGTTGCATTTACAGAAGCGGCTGTTGGCGCCGGAATATCTACAGTCCTGATGCTGGGAACGATCGCGTTGACGGCAAGAAGGGAAAACAAGCCGACACGCTCCGGTATATTACCGTTTTTCGTGGTGTTGGTCACAGGGTCCGCCCTCGTCTACGGTACGCTGGACATGCCCAATTTCGGTGACCCCAATGCGCCAGCGCAGATCCATGTAGCGCCGGAATATCTGAAGAACAGCGTTTATGAGATTGACATTCCAAATGTCGTGACATCAATCCTTGCCAGCTATCGTGGTTATGACACGTTGGGCGAGGTTGCCGTCGTGTTTACCGCGGGCATTGGTGTTCTACTGTTGATCAGCGGCCTCGGCCGCGGCCGAAAAGATACGAAGGACAACTGATGGAACATCATCTAATTCTTCGCGTCGTCACAAAGCTTCTCGCATCGACCATTATTCTCTTTGCCCTATACGTGCAGTTTCACGGTGATTATTCGCCGGGTGGAGGTTTCCAGGCGGGTGTGATTATGGCAGCAGCCTTCATCCTTTATGGCCTGGTCTTTGGCCTGGCGACTGTACAGAAGGTATTTCCGCCGAAAGTCGTCCACCGCCTTTTGGCTCTTGGCCTCCTGATTTATCTGTTTACCGGGGTATTAAGTCTGCTGCTGGGCTACAACTATCTGGATTATAACGCCTTTGATCCGCACCATCCGAGTCATGGCCAGCACATGGGCATATTGGCTGTGGAATTTGGTGTCGGGGTTACCGTAACGGGCGTCATGGTGGCAATTTACTATGCCTTTGCGGGCCGGTCCCCGCCAGTAGACGATGAAGACTGGTAGGAGTGTAATTTATGGCAGCCACTAGCGAATCCGGGCACTCCCAGGCCCCAGCCATATT
>JBPCWJ010000188.1:0-14438 GCA_051009635.1 Rhizobiaceae bacterium | reverse complement strand
GTACATTAATCCGTACTCACTGAATTGACGGATTTATAACGAGTCCCTTTGCCCGGCGGGTCTATTGGATGCCAATTGGCAGCATGATTTGCTGGAGGAGTTGGTAATTTCCAAAAAAATTGTCTACCAGCAAGTCAGGCTGTTACTGACGTTTGAGGCCTGCCGTTTTGTTCCCGGGCCGTTATAAGTGATTGAGCCGGGTCGATAAATTCGTCCATGGCAATCAATCATTCCATCCGGGAAAGATGCGTGGTTTTTCCCTTTATTTCAACGAGTGCTGACCCGGTAAGATATGTCACAAAATTCATCTGTTGTCCCTGAACGTTGCCGTCTCATTCTTGCAATCCCGCCATTGGAAAATGCGGCCGGACAGATCGATGCTGCACTTGGTGCAGGCGATGTTGCCAGTGTGATACTGGCCAGGGAAGCATTGGAAGATGGCGAATATGAGCGTTATTGTGACAGACTAGTACCCATCATACAAAAACACGGTGTTGCAGCGCTTGTTTGCGATGATACGAGGGTTTTGGGTCGAAGCGGAGCAGATGGGATTGTCATTCAACAACCGGATGAGAATTATCGGGAGATTGCTGCCCGTTTTTCGCCACAGAAAATTGTAGGATTTGGGGGCAGTTTCAATCGCCACAGGGCGCTGGAGCTTGGTGAGGCTAATCCAGATTTCATGTATTTTGGAAAGACGGATGGCGATATTCGCCCGGAGCCGCATCCAAAAAACCTGGCGATCGCAAACTGGTGGTCGGAATTGGTCGAAATTCCCTGCGCCGTCATGGGCGGAAGTTCGATAGAAAGCATTGTGGAATGTGCTGCAAGCGGCGCCGAATTCGGGGTGCTGGGCCTTGCAGTCTTTGCGGATACAGATGGACCTGGTGAAGCGGTGCGCAAAGCCAATGAATTACTGGATGAACATGCCCCGATATTCATGGAGACATAAGTCCGGAACTATTTTCCGGATACCGAGCTGGGTTATCCTGGTGGTTTCTGTATGTTTTTACCCTGCAGTTGGATATGGCCAGAGCCCTTCTGCGTCGGATGCGTTGATACCTGGAACAAGTTTGGGTGGTGGAAAATCTCCAGGACAAACAGGCCCGGATATTTCCGCGCGACCTGTTACATCACAGGAATTATTGAACTTTGATCCACGCGCTGACCCCGCCTATGGTGCCTATCAACGCGGCTATTACCTGACCGCCTTCAAACTGGCGCTTGATCGTGCGGAGTCGGGAGATGCTGCATCCCAAACCTTGATCGCTGAACTGTATGACAAGGGACTTGGTATTGCTCAAGACAAGAAAGAGGCAGCGCAATGGTATGCGCTTGCCGCTGAGGGCGGGAATCCGTCGGCACAGTTTTCCTATGCCTTGAAGTTACTGGCTGGCGACAATGTGGAGAAAGATCCGATGCTGGCCCGGAAATATATGGAAAGCGCCGCTGATGCCGGTCAGCCTGTCGCAGCGTTCAATTTTGCCCAGATGATCATTGGTGAAGACAATAGCGATGCATCATTCAAGAAGGCATACAAGTATTTCAAGCAGGCAGCAGAGGGCAGTGTCCCGGATGCCTATTATGCGATGGCGCAAATCTACGGTCAAGGAATGGGTGCCAACCCGGATCTTGTTGAAGCACGCAAATGGATGGAAAAGGCGGCCAATGCCGGTATTGATACAGCACAGGTAGAACTTGGCATCTGGATGGCAAATGGAAAAGGTGGCGACAAGGATGAGCGCACCGCATTTGACTGGATGATGCGTGCGGCGCGCGGCGGCAATGTAATTGCGCAAAACCGGCTTGCCATAATGTATGCAAACGGAATTGGAACCGAGCCAGACAAGGTTGAGGCTGCCAAATGGCACCTTGTGTCGCAACGATCGGGACATCGTGATGCGTGGCTCGAAGATTTTGCCGCCGGGCTGGATGAGGAAACCCGCCAAAAAGCCAAGGAAGCCGCAGATCGGTGGTCTGCAGGCTGAAATAAACCAATCCCTGTCAGCATCGGCACTTGTGCGACAAGCACAAATATGGTGAACAGGCGCCGTCTATATCTAGTTTCCAATCTGGGACAATCTGGCATTCCGGTGTAACACCCAGCCAGATCATCACGAATATCGCGGATCAAATTGATGAAAATCAACGGCAATGAAATCAAGCCAGGAATGGTAATTGAGCACCAGGGAGGGTTGTGGGCAGCTGTAAAGACCGCCGCAGTCAAACCCGGCAAGGGTGGTGCGTTCAATCAGGTTGAATTGAAAAACCTGATAACGGGATCAAAACTCAATGAACGGTTCCGGGCATCAGAAACCGTAGAACGGGTAAGGCTGGAGCAGAAGGATTTTCAATATCTTTATGAAGAAGGCGATAGCCTGGTCTTCATGGATAATGAAAGTTACGAGCAACTCGAATTGCAGAAGGAATTTGTAGGTGACCGTGCAGCCTTTCTTCAGGATGGCATGAAGGTAACCGTGGAGCTGCATGAGGAAAAACCGATCGGCGTCAGATTTCCCGATCAGGTCACCCTGACAATTTCGGAGGCTGATCCCGTCGTGAAGGGTCAGACCGCCACATCGTCCTACAAGCCGGCAGTGCTTGAAAATGGTATTCGCGTCATGGTTCCGCCCTTCATATCTGCGGGCGAAAAAATCGTTGTTGATACGAACGAAATTATATATCTGCGACGGGCAGATTAGCACCTGAAACTGGAGCAATAAATGGCCCGTTCGGCGCTATTAAACGTCATGACCAGCGCCGCTCTTAAGGCAGGCAGGGCGCTCTCGCGAGATTTTGGCGAAGTACAAAATTTGCAGGTTTCCAAAAAGGGGCCTGGGGATTTTGTTTCAAATGCCGACAAGAATGCGGAAAAGATAATCCGGATTGAACTGGATCGAGCGCGCCCCGGCTACGGCTTTCTGATGGAAGAAAGTGGAGAGCGGCAGGGAACGAACAAGAACCACCGGTGGATTGTCGATCCGCTGGATGGAACAACGAATTTTCTCCACGCCATCCCGATTTTTGCGGTGTCCATTGCCCTGGAACGTGACGGAGAGATAGTTGCCGGTGTCATCTACAATCCTGCAATGGACGAGCTATACGTTGCCGAGCGCGGTACAGGAGCATATTTAAATGACAGGCGGTTGCGGGTAGCCAATCGCCGTGAACTTGTAGATTGCGTGGTTGGTGCCGGAATTCCGCATATTGGCAGGAAGAATCACACAAGGTTCCTGGAACAACAGCGCAGGTTCATGCTCGAGACTTCGGGTATCAGGCGCATGGGAGCGGCTGCGCTCGATCTTGCCTATGTTGCTGCGGGCAGGCTGGACGGGTTTTGGGAATATGGACTCTCACCCTGGGACGTAGCGGCGGGCATCATCATTGCGCGCGAGGCGGGGGGCATGGTTTCGGATTTTGATAGCAAGAACCAGATGATGGAAAATGGTACGATTTGTGCGGGAAATCCGGTGATTCAAAAGAAAATGCTTTCGATCATAAAAGATACAGATTCGCGGGACGTAATGGCGGATTGACCGGGTTTGTACCCTTGCCGCAGAAATGCCGGAGAAATGGCGCAAGCCCTTGATTGCAAATATTCGTACCGATTGTATGCTGCGCGACAATATTCCTATTCGCCGCAATTTTCATTTTCGGGCGGCGTATCAACAAGATGCGGAGGAAGTGTAATTGGCGAAGGTTTTTGATCCGGGACGACTTTCCAGCCCGCGTGTCCATCTTCTCACGATGGTCATATTCCTTATCCTGGTCGGCTTTCTTTCGGCGGTGCTCTATCTGCAGATTTCTGCAGCTTTCGTAACAAATCCCGGGCTAAACGGCTTGATCATTGGTGTCCTGCTGGTTGGCGTATTGCTGGCCTTGATGCAAGTGTTCGGGCTGATGCGCGAGGTTAGCTGGGTAAACTCTTTCCGGGAAGGAAGTGTGGAACTGGATGAGGTTCGTGAGCCGGTTCTGCTGGCTCCTATGAAAGCATTGTTGGGCCAGTCTGGCCGTGACATGTCGTTGACGACCAATTCCATGCGCTCAATTCTCGATTCGATTGCCACAAGGTTGGATGAGACCCGGGATATTTCGCGATATCTCATCGGGCTTCTCGTGTTTCTGGGCCTGCTTGGTACGTTTTGGGGGTTGCTGCAGACCATTGGCTCCATTGGAGAAACCATCCAATCGCTTGATCCGCGATCTGGCGATGCAAATGACGTATTGGACGCGCTGAAGAGTGGGTTACGTTCGCCATTGGAAGGTATGGGAACGGCGTTTTCATCCTCATTGTTTGGTCTGTCAGGGTCTTTGGTACTTGGTTTTCTCGACCTGCAGGCAGGCAGGGCACAAAACCGATTTTACGTTGAACTCGAAAATTGGTTATCCTCAATCACCGACATGAATTATGACATGGCGATGCCGGCGGTGAGCGGCGATGACGGAACTGCCGAAGACATACGCAATCGCCTGCAGGCGCTTTCAGAAAATCTCCAGAATTCCAGCGGTGGGTCAGGTGTCGGAAACCAGCGTGCAACTGCTGCAATGGCCACACTTGCCGAAGGCATACAAGGTCTGGTTGCTCATATGCGCAGCGATCAGCAGTTGATGAAGGAGCAAATGTCTCGCCAAAGTGAGCAACAGGTACAGATAATGAAACTGATGGAAAAGCTGGACGGTTTCTTCGACCGGGCGTCCAAGGGTTAGACAATGGCGATCGGCAGGATCAGAAGGACGCAAACGCGGGTCGATTACTGGCCTGGTTTCGTTGATGCATTATCGACGCTTCTTCTGGCAATCATGTTTTTATTGTCTGTATTTGTTCTGGCGCAGTTCCTTCTCAGCCAGGAGATTACCGGGAAGGACGCGGTTCTAAACCGTCTCAATACCCAGATTGATGAACTGACGTCGCTATTGGCACTCGAACGCACCGGCAAGCAGGATCTGGAAGACAGTCTTGCCAGTCTCGAAGCTTCGTTGATTGATGCAGAATCAGAGCGTTCCCGTCTGCAAAGCCTGCTAGCGAGCGGAACAGGAAGTTCTGCGGAAAGAGATAGCCAGATTGGTCAACTTTCGAGCGAACTTGATGAAGAGCGGCAATTATCACAGCGCGCGCTTTCCCAGGTAGAACTTCTCAACCAGCAGATATCGGCGTTGCGCCGGCAGATCGCGGCGCTGGAAAATGTTCTGGATGCAGCCGAGGAAAAAGACAGGGAAAGCCAGACCAAGATTTCCGATCTGGGACGCCGGTTGAATGTGGCTCTTGCCCAAAGGGTTCAAGAACTCAATCGTTACCGCTCTGATTTCTTCGGCAGGCTTCGCGAAATTCTATCGGACCGGCCTGACATTCAGATCGTTGGTGACCGGTTTGTCTTTCCGTCGGAAGTTCTCTTTGCTTCGGGTGCGGCTGAACTCAATCCGGAAGGACGGGTAGAGATGAAGAAGATTGCTGATGCGCTTCTTCAGATCAGCGCGGAAATACCCGAAGACATTCAGTGGGTGCTTCGTGTTGATGGCCACACGGATAATATTCCCCTTTCAGGCACAGGCAGATTTAGGGACAATTGGGAATTGTCGCAGGCACGTGCGCTGGCAGTTGTGAAATTTTTCATCGATGAAGGGATTTCAGCGGAAAGGCTCGTAGCTGCCGGCTTTGGTGAATTTCAACCGCTGGAGGAGAGTGACAGCGACGAGGCAAGAGCCAAGAATAGAAGAATCGAGCTGAAACTTACCGAGCGCTGATGGTGTCTAACGATTACTCCGCTGCCGTAAACGCCCTGGCACCGTCATCGAATTGCAGCTGCGCAAGCTTTGCGTAAATACCGCCTTTACGTACCAGCTGCTTGTGGGTTCCTTCCTCCACGATGGTTCCCTTGTCCATGACAAGGATGCGATCAGCCTTCAATACCGTGGCAAGCCTGTGAGCAATGACCAGCGTCGTGCGGTCCTTCATCAGTTTTTCCAGGGCGTTTTGGACCAGCTTTTCGCTCTTGGCATCAAGCGCGCTTGTCGCTTCATCCAGAAGAAGAATAGGTGCGTCCTTGAGAATTGCCCTGGCAATTGCAATTCGCTGGCGCTGTCCGCCTGACAGGGTCACGCCGCGTTCGCCAAGCTGAGTGTCATAGCTATCTGCCATCGCGCCAATGAAATCATCTGCAAATGCAGATTTTGCAGCCTCGATCGCCTGTTCCCTTGTTGCTTGCGGCTTTCCAAACAAGATATTGTCGAGGGCGGAAGCTGCAAAGATAATAGTGTCCTGGGGAACCAGCGCCATGGCGCCGCGCAATTTCTCCGGATCGTATTTTCTTATGTCATTGCCTTCAACGATTACCGAGCCACAAACTGGATCATAAAACCGTAAAAGCAGTGAAAAGAGAGTGCTTTTGCCCGCCCCCGATGCTCCGACAATGGCAATGGTTTCACCTGGCTTGATCGTGAAAGACAGATTGTCGATTACCGGCGCATCTGTTCTTGCCGGATAGGAAAAACCGACATCATCAAAGCTGATTTCTCCCTTGACCGGTTGCGGAATTGCCACCGGATTTTCCGGAGCGTAAATTTCCGGTTCCTCGGCGAGTAATTCAGTCAATCTCTCGGCTGCACCAGCGGCGAGGGATAATTCGCCCCAGACTTCCGAGAGTGCCCCAAGTGCCCCAGCGCCGAATACTGCGTAAAGCAGGAATTGGCCCAGCGTGCCCGGCGTCATGGTACCAGCCAGGACGTCCCGGGCTCCGATCCACAGGACTGCAACCACGCTGGAAAAAATCAGGAATATTGCAAAGGCCGTCAACAATGCACGTGTACGAACGGCCAGCCTTGAAGCATCAAAGGCTGTTTCGACCGCATTTGAATATCGATTTCGAACAAGCGCCTCGTTGGCAAATGCGTGTAGGGTCCTTACTGCGCCGATGGCTTCACTGGCATAGGCGGTGGCATTGGCCAGCATGTCCTGGGCGTAGCGTGAGCGCCTGCGCACGGCGCGGCCAAATGCAACAATGGGAAGAACAATCAACGGAATGGCAGCAATGACAATGAGCGAAAGCCGGGGAGATGTGTAGACCATCATGATTACCGCGCCAATGCCGAGAAGCGTATTGCGCAAGGCCATCGACGCAGTGGCTCCAAAGGCCGATTTCACCTGTGTGGTATCAGCGGTCAGACGCGAAACAATCTCACCTGAATTTGCTGTGTCAAAATACGCGGCAGACAGCATGGTGACCCGGGCGAAGACATCGCGGCGGACATCTGCAACGACACGCTCGCCCAGCCAGATAACAAAATAGTACCGGCATGCACTTGCGATTGCCAGAACCGCAGCAATTGCCACCAGCATTGAAAAATAGTTGTTTATGAAAGTTGCGTCTTCAGCAAAAAATCCATGGTCGATCATGCGCCTGACTGCGATGGGAAGTGTCAGCGTCATCGCCGTTGCGACCAATAGGAAGAACAGCGCACCGGTTACATGGAACCTGTAATGTAAAAGATACGGGAATAGCCTTGCCAAAGGCCGCAGGCTTTTTGATTTCTCATCCCTGGCTGGGACCATATGCTGAATTTGGTCGTTCATTTCTATCCATCGGATATCCGCCAAGCGGCGGCAACTAAAAAATGGCAGAAAGAGTAGCGGCACTCCGCTCTTCTATGCTCTTGTGCACCGTGTAGCAGTGATGTATAGGCATGGCCAGAATTTTGAAAGCCGCTGATTGCCAATTAAGCTTCAGCGGCTGTTTGATTGGCGGTCGTACACGTAGACCGCCGGAAAATGCAGGACAAATCGATGAAACAGGATATTCACCCAAGTTACCACAAAATCACCGTGGTAATGACAGACGGAACCGAATTCGAGACCCGCTCGACCTGGGGTAGCGAAGGCGACAAGATGAATCTTGATATTGACCCCACTTCCCATCCAGCATGGACAGGCGGCAATCAGCAACTGGTTGACCGTGGTGGCCGCGTATCACGCTTCAAGAAGAAATATTCCGGTCTGGGAATCTGACTTCGAAGATATCGGCGTCAGCCTGATATTGAAAATTGCGAACCCCTGGCGAGAGCCGGGGGTTTTGTTATTTGGGAAAGGACAATGAGGAATTATCGCTTGATCTTTGCACCAAGTGCAGTCGACAACAGGTTAAGTTGTTGGTTTACCGGGTTTAATCCCGGTGAGGCTGGTGGCGATTCAACAGCGGCATCATCTCCGTAGATCTCATTGTCGAGCACGAGTATCCTGTTCTGCAAGGCGATGGAACGCGCAACAAGCTCCACGAAATGTCCGGGCAGATCATCCCAGCCAGGTCCGTGAATGGATTTGGGAAGGGTTTCGAGGCGAATTTTCTTCTTCTCTTCCAGGAGCTGTTCACGAGACATTTCGCCATCGCTGACGGCACGCTGGAGCAGGAGCCAGGAAGCCAATTGCATCAGCCTTGTCGTCAAGCGCATGGATTCGGAACCATATAGCATGGAAGATGGCCGGTTCAGATCCTTGACGGCAGCTCTGCCCTGACCATCCAGATAGGTAGCCGTTTCCTCGACCAGCGCCATGCCGTCACGAAACATCGCCTTGAACTTTCCGGATTGCGCAAATCGCTCTGCAAGATTGATGGTATTGCTACCAATTTCCTTGCTTTTTTTCGGCTCTTTTTTCTTACTCGACATATTTCCTGCCCTTCGCAGGTATTTTTAATGGCTCGAAATTGCGACGTAAAGCAGTTTGTGCAGATCGATAAATAGAGAAAGCTTCTTATTGCGGGCTTAAAAATGATCGGGAAAATTGCAGGATAGTTGTCAAAACCCTTCAAAATGCAAAAAAAGAGCCGCAAAAGCGGCTCTGAAGAGTTAACAGGGAGGCGTCAAACAGGTGGACAGGGCCACCTAGAATGAATCCAGACAAGCTGGATGTAATGATTAATGCCTCATAAAGCTTAATTAATGGTTAACAAAATCCGACAAATTAACCATGCCATGTTGGCAAATGGTCAAGTTCTTTAAAAATCCTTGGCTCACCGCTTGCTAAACAACGCATCAGCAGCGCTGAGATGGTCCTGCTTGGCGCTGGCGGCGGCTTTGAGACGTTCAATCTCTGCAGCAAGAAGATCAACGGTTTCATTGATTTCTTCAACTGATAGCAGATCCAATGCCTGGCCAATTTGAAATGTGGCGGGTTTTGCAGGGGCTTCTTCATTTTCCAACATTTCTTTCCTCCCAGACATTTTTACAGATACATATAGCTTTCATACGAACCAGGGCCAGTGCCCCAAACCCGGTCGCAGATAATCAGTATAGGTGAAAAATGTTGCCCCAGACAATGAAAGCAATATCCATCCTGGAACCGGGAGGGCCTGAGGTCCTGGTGGCGGAGCAATATCGGCTTCCCGAATTAAAGGCAGGAGAGGTACTCGTCCGTGTCCATGCTGCAGGCATAAACCGTCCTGACTGCCTGCAACGGCAAGGCGGCTATGCACCACCGCCAGGGGCACCTGATATTCCGGGGCTTGAAATCGCCGGTGAGGTGGTAGCCGTATCGCAGGATCTGCCTGAAGATTTGCTTGGCAAACCGGTAATGGCGTTGGTGCCGGGCGGTGGTTATGGCGAGTATTGCGCGGTCAATCACCAAAATATTCTGCCAATTCCGGGAGATCTCGGTTTTGAGGAGGCGGCTGCTATTCCCGAAACCTTTTTTACCGTCTGGCATAACGTATTTCAGCGCGGCAGGCTGGAAGCGGGAGAAACCCTGCTGGTACATGGTGGGTCGAGCGGAATTGGAACAACTGCAGTTCAGCTAGCCAAGGCCTTTGGCGCAAAGGTCATCGTTACGGCTGGTTCAAAGGAAAAATGCGAAGCATGCCTGGCATTGGGTGCGGATCACGCCATTAATTATCGTAGCGAGGATTTCGTGGCACTAACCCGGGAAATCACGGGTGGAAAAGGGGTGGAACTGATACTGGATATGGTCGGGGGAAGCTATATCGAACGTAATTATGAAGCGGCAGCCGAAGACGGCCGGATCGTGCAAATTGCGTTTCTGGGTGGACCGAAAGCGGAAGTGAATTTTGCCAGGCTGATGGTAAAACGCCTTACCCATACCGGTTCGACGCTGAGGCCAAGAAGTGTGGAGTTCAAGGCAATAATTGCAAATGAATTACAGGAGAAGGTCTGGCCACTCATCGCCAAGCGGAAGATCAGACCGGTAATGGACAGCACTTTCAAGCTGGATGAGGCGTCCAGCGCGCATCAGAGAATGGAGGAAGGCAGCAATATTGGAAAGATTGTCCTGCAGGTTCTGTCAGATTGAGATGCAGGATGACAGCAGAAAGATTAACGGAATTTTGCAACAAGCAATTCTGATCCTTGCGCAGAGCGCCCATCACGGTTATATGGTCACCATCTCCTGACAATTGTCATTTGACCTACCGGACGCTCAAGCTTCCGGCCTGCTGGAAACCGGCGGGCAAACGAGAGGAATGTATCATGGCCGATGCGCCTTTAATGCCGAAAGCTACCGCCGTTTGGCTTGTCGACAACACATCGCTGAGTTTTGACCAGATAGCTGAATTCTGCAAGTTGCACCCACTTGAAGTCAGGGCAATTGCGGATGGGGAATCGGCACAGGGCATCAAGGGCATGGACCCGATCTCCACCGGGCAGTTGACCCGCACAGAGCTTGAGAAGGCGCAGGAGGATCCAAACCACAAGCTGAAGTTGGCCGAAGCGAAGGTCAAGGTATCGGTCGCCAAGCGCAAGGGACCGCGTTACACGCCGGTTTCCAAGCGGCAGGATCGGCCAAATGCGATACGCTGGCTCCTGCGCAACCATCCTGAGTTAAGAGATGCACAGGTCATCCGTCTGGTTGGAACGACAAAAACAACCATTGAAGCTATCCGGGATGGAACGCATTGGAATTCTGCCAATCTTACGCCACTAGATCCGGTGACGCTGGGTTTGTGCACGCAAATTTCCCTCGATATGGAAGTACAGAAGGCTGCCAAGAACCGCCCGGCTGACGCGCCGCCAATACAGCCAGCCGACACGCTGATGCCTGCCGCAGATACCCAGGAAGCATCACCTGCCGGTGATGAAGACGAGATGGACGCAGCTTCGGTATTCTCGAAATTTGCAGATCAGCCCGAGCAGTCGGAACAGCAGGATGAGGTTGACCAATCCGGGCAGACAGACGAGCCGGGCAAAACAGAATAATACCTGTTCGCCGGATTTAAGGTTTTTCTTCGTCAGACCCGTTGCGGTTATGGTTGAAGTCTGTTTCCTCACGGACCATTGAGGCGAGAAAGTCCTGAAGGGTCCGGCTCGGTATACGTTCGACGGTTTCGCCTGTTTCGATCATCTCGATTACGCGATCAATACGGAACATTCTGAAATCCTCGCGAAGCCGGCACCATCCAACAAGTGTCCATACCTTGCCCCAATAGTAGAGGCTCAGCGGTTCAATAACGCGACGGGAACCCTGGCCCTCGCCATCTTCATAACGAATGTCTAGTGCGGCATTTGCTGCAATCGCAGCATTCATCCGGTCAAGTGTGATCTTTTCGTTTGTGCCCATCTGATGGTCGAAGGCATAGACCGGCACCTGTGAAACCCGGGCGCGCTCTTCGGGCGGAAGCACCGCCTCGATTTTTGACAATGCCGCTTCTGCCGCCTGAGCCATGCGGGCGCCACCCCAGGCGCGAACGATCCGGGCACCGACGACCAATGAGACAATTTCTTCACGGTTAAACATGAGAGGCGGGAGATCATATCCGTCGCGCATCAGGTAGCCGACACCGGCTTCGCCATCAATGGGCACGCCGGAAGCCTGTAAATCGGCTATGTCGCGATATATTGTTCTTTCGGAAACTTCCAGACGCTGCGAAAGCGTGTGTGCAGTCAGCAACCGGCCAGCCCTCAGATATTGGACAATCTGAAAAAGCCGGTCGGCGCGACGCATATTATTCCCCTTCGTCCTGACCCTAGATTGCGAACAGGCTGATGGAATTGCCGTCAGGGTCCTGACAATAGGCAAATCGGCCTGCCGGTATCTCGATTATTGGTGAAACAACAGAACCGCCCGCTGACGTGACCCTTTCCATGGCGTCGGAAAGATTGTCAGATACAGCCAGGTGAACCGTTGGACCTGTTCCGGCAGGTGCCGGTACACCAGGATATAAATGGCCAGAGACATCCTTTTCGCCCTTGCCATAACCGAATATCGAGATGGGGTTCGGCCCATCATTCATGTCGGTAAATTCTGTCATCAAAACATGGGAATAGAACTTCCTGGCCCTGTCCATATCGGTGACGGGGATTTCAAACCAGACGCCGGAATTTACCGGTGCCTTGAAACGGGTTTCGTCTTTCGTGTGCATATTCATCTTGCTGTCTCCTTGTTGGCTGGCGGCATTTGCCAGCGGACAGCGGGTTTGTTGCACAGCCCTCCTGACAACTTACTGTCAGGAGCCGCCATTGACCATCGGGCTTCCTGACAACGTTGTGTCAGGAGCATATCCGGGAATCTTGAAACCAGGGCCGGGACCCAAATTACTTGGGGACGGGAACTGTGTAGTTAAGCGCCATTCGCCCACCATCGGCGAAAATGGTTTCACCAGTAATATAGCTTGCGTCATTTGATGCAAGAAAAGCCGCAATGGAGGCAATTTCGGCAGGTTCGCCAATTCTGCCGAGCGGCGTTCTTGAATATATGCGTTCCATGGTCTCCTTGTCGCCGGAGACACTTTCGAGAATTTTTGTCATGATGGAACCGGGGCCGATTGCGTTTGTGCGAATTCCGTATTTGGCAAGTGAAAGTGCCATTACCTTTGTCAATTGGGTTAATCCACCCTTGGCAACGCAATATGGAACCTGATTGGCAATTGCCACGACCGTATTGATCGATGTCATGTTGATGATGGAGCCCGGTTCTCTGCCATTTTCAACCTGTTCCACCATGCGGCGGGCGACAGACTGGCCACACAGGAATGCTCCTCGCAGATTTACAGACAACACCTTGTCGAATTCGGATTCTTCAATTTCCAGAAAATCTGCGCTGGAAATTATGGCCGCATTATTGACCAGGATATCAATGTTTTCAAACATGTCGAGCGTGGCGGCAACCAGATTATGGATGTCCAACGTCTCCATAACATTGCAATGGACGAAGTGAATTTTTCCGGGGCCGATATCAGCAGCCCGTACCGCCTCACCTTCCTCTTCATTAACATCAGCGATTACGACATTTGCACCTTCCCTGGCGAAGCGCTCGGCGACAGCGCGTCCAATTCCCTGAGCCCCACCTGTCACAATTGCGATCTTGTTTTCCAGTCTGTTTTCAATAGCCATAGGTATTCCTCAAAGGGTCATAATAGTCGGAATCCAGTGATAATCCGCCATGTATGTTTTTGATGGTTCAACCACCAAATCCACGCTTTTGAAGCGCATCACCAATTTCATCCAGAATTGCCGGATCATCGATGGTTGCCGGCATCTTCCATTCTTCACCATCGGCAATTTTCTGCATGGTTGCCCGCAGGATTTTACCGGAACGGGTCTTGGGCAATCTGTCGACTATTATTGCAGTCTTGAAGGCGGCTACTGGTCCGATTTTCTCGCGAACCAGTGAAATCACCTCTTTTTCGATGTCTGCCTGGCTGCGCGAAACGCCCGCACTGATTATCAGGAATCCAGCCGGTATCTGCCCTTTCAGTTTGTCGGCAATTCCGATGACAGCACACTCGGCCACGTCCTTGTGCCCGGCAATGACCTCTTCCATCCCGCCGGTCGAAAGCCTGTGGCCAGCGACATTAATGATGTCGTCGGTTCGGGCCATGATGAAAAGATATCCGTCCTCATCGACAAAACCTGCGTCGGCAGTTTTGTAAAAGCCCGGAAATTCATCAATATAGGTGGATGTAAACCGCTCATTTGCATTCCACAACGTCGGCAGGCAGGAAGGCGGGAGGGGTAGTTTTACGACGATATTTCCGAGTGTACCGGTTTCCACCGGATGGCCTTCATCATCCAGGACCTGAATATCATATCCCGGCATCGGGACGGCCGGGGAACCATGCTTGACCGGGAGCATTCCAAGCCCGACAGGGTTTCCGGCGATGGACCAGCCTGTCTCGGTCTGCCACCAATGATCGATAACCGGAACCGACAGTTTTTCCTCTGCCCATATAATGGTATCTGGATCGGCCCGTTCTCCAGCCAGGAACAATGTCCGAAATTTGGAGAGATCATAGTTTCCAATGAGATTGCCCTCAGGGTCTTCCTTCTTGATGGCTCTGAATGCGGTTGGTGCCGTGAACAATACCGATACGCCGTGTTCGGCGATTACCCGCCAGAAAGTCCCGGCATCAGGCGTGCCAACGGGCTTGCCTTCAAACATGATCGTCGTGCAGCCATGAAGCAGTGGTGCGTAGACAATGTAGGAATGACCAACCACCCAGCCG
>JBPCWJ010000187.1:0-4683 GCA_051009635.1 Rhizobiaceae bacterium | reverse complement strand
GCTTTACACGCCCCGGGAACTGGAACATCAGCTCACCGATAGCGGTGCCAAGGCGATCTTCATTCTCGAGAACTTTGCAACCACCCTTGAAAAGGTCAGGGAAAAGACGCCAGTCGAGCATGTCGTGGTTGCGTCCATGGGAGATTTGCTGGGTACGTTCAAGGGGATGCTGGTCAATTTCGTTGTAAGAAAAGTCAAGAAGATGGTTCCAGCATATTCACTGCCGTACCATGTCCAGTTCCTCGCCATGCTGGAAGACGCTAAGGGCAAGCCCGGGCAGGACGTTGAAGTCTCTCATGATGATAATGCATTTCTGCAATATACCGGCGGAACAACGGGTGTATCCAAGGGCGCGACCCTGACCCATGGCAACATATTGTCAAATGTCGCGCAAAATGACGCCTGGCTGGATGTTGCGTTTCGGGAACGAGATCTGCCAGATCAGGTAATTTATGTATGTGCGCTGCCGCTGTACCATATTTTTGCGCTTACGGTGAATGCGGTCATTGGAATGTCGCAAGGCGCTCACAACATTCTGGTTCCAAATCCGCGTGATCTTCCCGGATTTGTGAAGATATTGTCTGCATATGAGTTTCATGTTTTTCCGGGGCTCAATACATTGTTCAACGGCCTGTTGAACAATGCGGATTTCCGTGCTCTCAATTTCAAACCGCTTATTCTCACTCTGGGCGGTGGTATGGCCGTGCAGGCCCCGGTTGCCGAACGATGGAAGAATTTGACCGGTTGTGTCATCCATGAGGGATATGGCCTGTCCGAGACCTCTCCGGTTGTCACAACCAACCGGTTTGATTCCACCGAGTTTACCGGAACAATCGGGCTGCCAATTCCTTCTACCGAGATTTCCATCCGTGATGATGCGGGTAAGGATCTTCCATTGGGTTCCGAAGGTGAGATTTGTATCCGTGGTCCGCAGGTAATGACGGGTTACTGGAATCGCCCAGATGAAACAGAAAAGGCAATATCCAGGGACGGATACTTCCGGTCGGGAGATATCGGCCTGATGGATGAAAATGGATATGTGAAAATCGTGGATCGGAAGAAGGACATGATCCTGGTCTCCGGTTTCAACGTTTATCCTAACGAAATTGAAGAATTCGCGGTTTCCAATGATCGTATTGTTGAAGCTGCTGCGATTGGCGTGCCGGATGAAAAGACCGGTGAGGCGGTGAAGTTGTTCGTAGTGCGCAAGGATGATTCACTTACCGAGGATGAAGTGCATTCCTGGTGCGCGACAGGACTGACAAACTACAAGCGGCCCACGCATATCGAATTTCGGGATGAATTGCCGAAAACCAATGTCGGAAAAATATTGAGACGTGAATTGCGAGAGTGAACCGGCCCCACCGGCAAACTTACATATCGAAGGCGAAAGTGATTTTTCGCCTTTTTATTTAGTAGTCTCGAGCTTCCGAGTGCCTGATTTTGAAGATTTTTTCTTCGAGTTTTTGAATTGATCCATCAGACGCGATTTCAATTCCGCTGCCTTTGTAATTGAAGCTTCCTTGACCGGTCCAAACCCACGAATTTCGGTTGGCAGATTGGCCAGTGAAATAGCAAAACGATGGTTATTCTTGCTTAGCTCAGGAAGTATTTCATAAATCATCGTTTCATATTCGGATATCAAAGCCCTTTCAGTCCTGCGTTCTACAGTCCGACCGAACGGGTCGAACACTGTCCCGCGTAGCCGTTTCATTCTGGCTAACAATTTGAATGCCCGGAACATCCAGGGTCCATATTCCTTTTTGCGAGGACGGCCATTCGGCAATATTTCACCCTGGATAATTGGTGGCGCCAGATGGTATTTCAGCTTGAAGTCACCCTCGAATGTTTCACTGATCCGCTTTTCGAAATCGCCATTGGTAAAGAGCCGCGCAACTTCATACTCATCCTTGTAGGCCAATAGCTTGAAGTAATTTCGTGCCACGGTTTTTGTCAAATCCTGGCCGCTTCCTACAGCTTCTTCCGCAGATTGCACCTTTGACACGAGGTTACGGTACCGATCTGCATAGTTCTTGTCCTGGTAACCGGTCAGGAAATCAGCGCGGGTATCGACGATTTCTTTCAGTTCGGGTGGTTTGGATGGAAGTTCCTGTAACGAAGACAGAATGGATTTTGCCTGTTCCGGATCGATTGCAAATGTCCGGCCCCAACGGAATGCGCGTTTATTGGCTTCGACCGCAACGCCATTTAATTCTATTGCAGTCAGTAGCGAGTCCGCGCTGACAGGAAGTATCCCGGATTGGCTGGCAAATCCCAGCAGCATGATATTTGTGGCAATCGTGTCTCCGCAAACCGCTTCCGCCAATTTGGCAAAGTCGAGTTTCACAGGCTTGGGAACCACATATTTTGATATTGCCTCTACCACCTGTTTTTCGCGGAAATCAAAATCGCGGTCGAAGACGAAATCCGAGACAGGTGACAGATGAGTGTTCAAGACGGCTCTTGTCCGGTCCTTGTCATAAAGGGCTATTGATGTATTTGCTGCGGCCACGACCGTATCTGCAGCCAGAAGAACATCGGCCTCTCCGGTGACAATTTGCGGTGAGGCGACCAGATCGGGGCTGGTGGATATGCGCACATGGGAAAGAACTGCGCCGCCCTTTTGTGCCAAGCCTGAGAAATCCTGGATCATGGCAGCATTGCCCTCGATATGGGCGGCCATTCCGATGATCGCGCCAATTGTCAGCACGCCGGTACCGCCGACGCCAGTAATGGCAATATTGTAGACATCCTTGATTTTCGCTGTTTCTGGCTCGGGCAAGACGTCAGAGCCCATTTCAGGCAGGGTTTGTTTCTTTAGCGCACCGCCTTCCACCGTCACAAATGACGGGCAGAATCCATCAATGCATGAAAAATCCTTGTTGCAGGAGGACTGGTTGATCTGCCGCTTCCTGCCGAATTCCGTTTCCAGGGGTTCAATTGAAATACAGTTTGACTGTACAGAGCAATCTCCACAGCCTTCGCAAACCAGCGGATTTATGAAGGCGCGCTTTGCGGGATCTTCCATTAGTCCACGCTTGCGGCGGCGGCGTTTTTCAGAAGCACAGGTCTGATCGTAGATAATAGCCGTACAACCGGGCACTTCCCGCAGGTGAGTCTGAACGTCATCAAGATATTCGCGGGAACGGATTTTTACGCCCGGTGCAAGATCAGCCTGCGGGTATCTGTCCGGTTCATCAGATACCAGCCAGATTTCCTTAACTCCTTCACTGTGCAATTGATGCGAAAGGGCAGGCACGGTTAGCGTGCCATCAATGCTTTGGCCACCTGTCATGGCGACAGCGTCATTATAGAGAATCTTGTAGGTGATATTCACCCCTGAGGCGACGGATTGGCGGATGGCCAGCAGACCAGAATGGAAATAGGTGCCGTCACCAAGATTGGCAAAGACATGACTTTCCTTGGTAAATGGTGAGGTGCCTGTCCAGGGAACGCCTTCTCCGCCCATATGCGTATAGGTCTCGGTGCTCCGATCCATCCAGACCGCCATGAAGTGACAACCAATGCCGGCAGTTGCGCGGCTGCCATCCGGTACCTTGGTGGAGGTGTTGTGCGGACATCCTGAGCAGAAATGCGGAATGCGGGTAACCGGTGCCTTGTGGCTGATCTTCCTGTCATAGCGGGCTTGATAGTATGCCAGCATTTTCTCCGTACGTTCACGAAGGTCTTTCGGCAAATCAAAGGTCAGCAAACGGGTGGCGATTGCTCGTAGTGCAACACCGGTGGTTATTTCCTCGTGAAGGGAAAGGATGTGGCGATCCTTGTGATCAAACTTACCGACTATCCTTGGACGAACATCAGCACGCCAATTGAACAATTGCTGCTTGATCTGGTGCTCAATAACCTCACGGCGCTCTTCGATTACCAGAACCTCTTCAAGCCCCTCGGAGAAATGCCGTACACCCTCAGGCTCTAGCGGCCAGGGCATACGAACCTTGAAAAGGCGCAATCCGATTGCGTCGGCTGTCTTCTCATCAATGCCCATATGGCGCAGTGCTTCGCGGACATTCTCATAGGCCTTGCCGGAGGCGATTATGCCAAATCTCGGCTTGCTGGAATCGATTACAAGCTGGTCGACACCATTGGCTCGTGCAAATGCGATTGCTGCATAGGCCTTGTATTCCTGCAATCTTTCATCCTGTTCGAGCCGGTCGTCAGGCCAGCGAATGTTGAGGCCGCCAGGAGGGAGTTCGTAATCATCCGGCAGAACAAATTGCCTCTGCTCGTTTTTCAAATCCACAACAGATGTTGTTTCTACTGTATCGGCAATAACCTTGTAGGCAGTCCAGAGGCCGGAATAGCGGCTCATGGCAATGCCAAACAGGCCGAGCTCGACGAATTCATGTACGCTGGATGGGAACAGCATTGGCATGATTGCCGCCATGAATGCATGGTCTGACTGGTGGGCAACGGTTGAGGACTTTGCCAGGTGGTCATCACCGGCGAGCGCCAGTACCCCACCATATTTGGCAGAACCGGCAGAATTGCCGTGTTTGAAAACGTCTCCGCAACGGTCAACACCTGGGCCTTTGCCGTACCAGATGCCGACCACTCCATCCTTTGTATAGCCCGGCGACATCTGGACCTGTTGCGAACCCCAGACCGCAGAAGCTGCGAGATCCTCATTTACAGCCGGATTGAAAACGATATCGAGCGGATCGA
>JBPCWJ010000186.1:0-14667 GCA_051009635.1 Rhizobiaceae bacterium | reverse complement strand
ATGCATTGGAGACTAGCTGTTGCTTCCATTGAAGGTAGGCGGATTTTTCGAAATGCTGCAACTGGCAACCACCACAGGTCCCAAAATACCTGCAAACCGGTTGAACTCGTTCTGAGGAGGCATTCAGGATTTGAGCCGGTATTCGCCTTTTTGCTTGGCCTGTTTGCCGCCCGGCTTTCTTTCGCACTTGTTTCCGGGACTTGTTTTTCTTTGCATGTGCTAGTTCGACAACTTCTCCGGCCAGTGTAAAAGGAACATAGCAAGGACCATCAGGCGTATCGGCAATTCCATCACCCCGCCTGCCAAGTTCACTGATGGTGACGATTTCACCAGGTTGGGGCTCATGCTGCATCTTTTTCACCACAAAGCAGGAATTCCTGGTTTCCGTCCCCACCCTCAATAGGAGAGGCAAGCAGGTGTGTGTGACGCCATCCCTGCTGCATGTCGAGCCATTGCGCCATTTCCTCAGCGCATCTCTTCGACATCTGATGATCGCGGACAATACCGCCTTTGCCCAAATTCTCCTGCCCAAGTTCAAATTGCGGTTTGACCAGAAATATACCCCAGCCTCCCGATTGAACGATTTCCAACGCAGGAGGCAAGGCAAGTTTCAGCGAAATAAAGCTGACATCGCATACAACGCAAATGATCTGTGTATCCTTTGGAGCTCCAAGTGTTTCAATTGTGAGATTGCGTGCATTGATGCCTTCAAGATTGGTGATCCTTGGGTCAGTCAGTAACTTCGCATCCATCTGACCGTGCCCGACATCAATGGCAAAGACGTGATTTGCACCCGCTTCAAGCAAGACTTGTGTAAACCCTCCGGTGGATGCACCGATGTCAAGCGCAATGCACCCATTTGGGTCAAAACCGGAGGCTTCCAGTCCGGCTTTCAGTTTCAAGGCTGCTCGTGAGACATAGTCAGATGCTGCGTCGGCGACCTCAAATTGATCGTTACTCGCAACATTTTGCGCGGGTTTTCTTGCAATAACACCATTGACCGAAACCGAGCCACGCAACACCGCATCCCGCGCCCTGGATCGGGTACGGTAATAATTCAGGTCCACAAGTTTTTGATCGAGACGGGTCTTCGCCATGATTGACCCGTCTTGCCTGCCATTCCTGAAAATATCAAGGGCAGGTATACTCTATCGCGGAGGTAATGAACCGGTCTGGACAGGGTCTGCGCCAGGCACATCATAGGAAACCATGGAGCGCAATCCCAAGGCGCTGGCTTGTTTTCCCATATATGGAGAATCCAGACTGGCATTCTCATTGTGAATGACATTCTTTGCATTTGGCGGGATCGTTCCCCGCAATTTGCCCAGCTTGGCTGCAACACGCTCGGCTGCCGTCTTTTCAATTTTCATGTCATATTGTGAGGTGTCGTCCGCGCTGGCGCCATTAGCCCCAACCGCCCCTATCAACACAATACAACCAGCCAGATAAGTCAGTTTTCGCATGATGATTTCCCGTAATTTAAAGGAAATCATCCCACGTCTGGGTTAGTGATCAGCAAAGAAACTTGGTTAGGAGAGGGTTAAAATATCGTATCCGCTTGAAAAGTTCCGCAACCAGACCTGGTGGCAGTTTCATACTCCGATGAGGCGGCGGATTTTCTCCAAGGCGATATCCGGATTTTCCCCATAGGCAATGGTGCCATTGAATTTTCCGTCCTTGTTCATCAAGTAGACGGTTGCCGTGTGATCCATTGTATACCCGCCGCTATCCAGCGGAACCTTCCGGCTATACACCTTGTAGGCTTTCTGGACCTCTGCCAGCGCTTCCGGAGAGCCGGTTAAGCCGGTCACTCCTGGAAAGGATTCCATATATACATCAAGCATTTCCGGCGTATCGCGCTCGGGATCGACAGTTATGAAATAGATATCGAGCTTTTCCGCATCACTACCCAGCTTTTCCAGCCAGCCTGCTGCATCAAACAATGTCGTCGGGCAGACCTCTGGGCAATTGGTGAAACCAAAGAAAATTGCGTGCGGTTTGCCCACCAGGTCCCTGTCGGTAATTGAACTTCCATCGGTTTTTTCAAGTTGGAAAGGTCCGCCGATTTCTGCTCCGGCCATTTCCATAATTGATTTTCCGCCATTGCCCGAAAACCAGGTAAATCCCAATACCGCAATAATGACCGCGACAAGTGCCCAGGCACTGTAACGTACGATTTTCATGTTCTGCGGGTTCCCTTAGCTTGCTTGTTCAGGATCGAGTGGTTCAGTCCCTGCAGGTTGTCCATCTGCTCCCAGCTTGATCTTTTCCACTTTTGCTTCGGCGGCACCTAAGAGTTTCTGACAGTGATCCCGCAACTTCTCACCACGCTCATATTGGCTGATGGATTCTTCCAGCGCCACATTTCCCTGTTCCAGCCTTTCGACAATCTTTTCCAGCTCGCCAAGCGCTTGCTCAAAGGAGAGTTTCGAAATATCGGGCAATGATTTTGCCTCAGCCATAATGGTCTCGCTCCAACCTTCTGCTGAAATTCAGCCTGTCATAAGCCGGTTTACATGTTCCGCCGTGGATTCTGCAAGGCCTTGCAGGTCATATCCTCCCTCAAGAAGGCTCACAATTCTGTTTGAACAATGCCGTTCTGCAAGATCCATGATTCTGGCGGTGGCTTCGCTGAAATCTTCATGGGTCAGGTTTAGCCCCGCTAGTGGGTCCCGCCAATGAGCATCAAATCCAGCAGATATCAGGATTAGATCGGGTTTGAAATTATCGATGGCCGGAAGAAGCCGGTCTTCCAATGCCATTTTAAATTGATAACCGTCATCGCCATGACTAAGCGGCGCATTGAATATATTGCCAGAACCGGTTTCGGAAAGGGCACCACTTCCCGGGTAAAGCGGCATCTGATGGCTGGAAGCAAACAGGACGGAAGGGTCTTCCCAGAAGATATCTTGTGTACCATTGCCGTGATGTACATCGAAATCGATGATGGCAACGCGTTCTGCTTCATGCTTTTTCTGGGCATATCTGGCAGCGACTGCAATCGTGTTTATCAGGCAGAACCCCATCGCGGTTGTTTTTTCAGCATGATGGCCGGGTGGCCTGATCGCAGCAAAAACATTATCGCATTCGCCGGAAAACACAGCATCAACACCGGCGACAGCCGCGCCAACGGCTCGCGAAACGGCCTGCCAGCTTCCAGGACTTGCGGTCGTGTCTGCATCAATTACAGACATGCCACTCTCGGGAACAAGCTTCTCGACGCGATCCACATAGGATTCAGGGTGTGCCAGACCGTACCATTCCGGATCGGCATTTGGTGCCTCGACACGGTCCAGCCCGTCAAATCGTGAGTCGCCAAGCGCTTCTTCGATTGCGCGAAGCCGCTCGGGCCGTTCGGGATGGCCCGGCATAGTCAGGTGTTCGAGGCAATCTGGATGATGATAATATCGGGTTGGCACGCGCTACTCCTGAGGGTCCTTAGCCCAGTATTATGTTTGTATTGTAGATGAACAGGTCAAGCGGCAAGGCAAAAATTCATTTGTAAACTTCGTATACCGAGCCATCTTCCAACCCCACCGTAAATATCGGTTCACCGTCATTTTCACCTGTCAGGATCGCCTTGTCGATTGGCGCTGGCAATCTTGCTCTCCCGATTTCCGAAAACCCGCTATTGGTAAAGCCGACAATTCTCAGCGTCATGCGGTCGGCTGACGGGAGCGCCAGATCCGGACGCCCGTCGTCATTGACATCTGCAATTGCTGACAAACGTAGTTCGGGTGACCCTATTACATGATTGGAAAAACCGGCCATCCCGCCGAATGAAAGCAGCGTATTTGGCACATATCTAAGGAATCCCAGCCTTCCGCCAATATGGGGTGTTGTAACAAAAGCAATCTCCGGCGCGCTATTACCGGTAAAACTCGCGATACCGGCAATGTTCAGCCAGCGATTAGGTATGCCGATAAAGGGGGTTGATGCTATTTTGACCAATGCATTTCCGGATAATCCGAAAACAGCAATGGAGGCTCCACGGTTCAGGGAGGACAATATTGTTACCACTTCCGGTCGGCCATCATTATCCAGATCGGCAATTCGAGGTGCGATATCCTCAAATACCTGTGTCTCCGGCAATCTAAGGGTGATGGTCCGTCCGTTCTTCAGTTTGACAACCAGGGCACCTGCCTCGATTGCATCGCCAAGAACACCATGGCGGTATCTACCTGTTGGATAGCTGTACCATGCTTCGACAATGGTTGGTGAAGCAGGTTCGGTCGCCGTTAGCATATTGGGAATTTCAGAAGGAGCAGGCACCCTTGTTTCTGCAATCGCTTCAAGGAACGCTTCCCTGTCTTCGACTTCCCGAATTTTCCAGTCTTCCTGAGCGCTGGCGGGAAGGCACATCGCAAGACTCACAAATGCCGCTATCAGGGATATTGCCAGGCGCATGGGTAGTCTATCCTTTCACTCGATCAGGATGGTATTGGCGATTTCAATTCCAAACCCTTCAAGGCCCACATAGTGGCGTTCCTGCGAAGCCATTACCTCTATGGATTCAATGCCCAGATCGCGGAGGATTTGAGCACCCAATCCAATTTCCAGCCATTCGCTTTTACGTGATTCTGCCGATGCACTTCCATCGGAAACTGTTGTTTCTCCGTCCAGGGCACCATGGCCCGATCGCCGTGAGACCGATCCGACACCCACCGAGCCTTCGCGGAGATAGACAAAAACACCACGACCATTCTCGGCAATTTTTTTCAGGCATTTGGGCAAGGTGTCGGATGCACCAAATGCGTCACCGATCACTGATTCAATCTGCATTCTGACCGGAATGTTACGACCATCACGTATGTCGCCAAAGACAATCGCCAGATGATGCATCGGATCCCAAGGCGTCTTGTAGGTTACCGCCTTTGCTGGACCCGCCAGGGTATCGATCATAGCCTCATTGATCCGCTCAACGTGACTTTCCTCTCTTTGCCGCCATGCGATGAGCTCCGCAACGGAGATTTGTTTCAACCCATGTTTTTCGGCGAATGCCTGGACTTGCGGTCCGCGCATGACGCTACCATCATCATTCATTAATTCCGAAATCACGCCTACAGGCGGCAGATTTGCCATCTGGCACAGATCAACGGCTGCTTCGGTGTGACCGGAGCGCATCAATACACCGCCCTCGCGCGCGACCAGCGGAAAAATATGGCCGGGGCGCACAAAATCGGCAGCGCCGGAATTGGGGTTGGCTAGCGCCCTTACCGTTGAATTACGCTCCTCGGCGGAAATACCGGTCGTGGTGTCATGCTTGTAGTCAATTGAAACCGTAAATGCAGTGGAATGCGGAGCATCATTGTCGGAAACCATGGGCGCAAGGTTTAGCCGCTTGGCCTCCTCTGACGTCATTGGCGCGCAGACAATGCCACTGGTATGGCGAATGATAAAAGCCATCTTCTCAGGCGTGCAGTGAACGGCAGCGACGATGATATCGCCTTCATTTTCGCGGTCATCATCATCTGTGACAACAACCATCTCGCCACTTTCAAAGGCACGTAATGCGTCAGCCAGCCTTGTCTTGTCGATATCCATCCCGGCCCCTCAGACCCGGCCCGTCTGGCCGCGATGCATGAGATAATGGTCTGCAATAGCACAGGCTATCATCGCCTCACCGATTGGGACTGCTCTAATGCCGACACAAGGGTCATGCCGGCCCTTGGTAACAACGTCAACTTCCTCTCCATTTGCGGTAATTGATCGTCTTGGCGTCAGAATTGAAGAAGTAGGCTTTACCGCAAAGCGTGCCACGACCGGTTGTCCTGACGATATCCCGCCCAGAATGCCGCCGGCATTGTTGGATAGAAATACCGGCTGACCATCATTGCCCAATCTGATTTCATCGGCATTGGCTTCACCGCTCAGGCTCGCCGCTACAAATCCGTTGCCGATCTCTACACCTTTAACGGCATTAATGCTCATCAGTCCGGATGCGATCTCCTGATCGAGCTTTGCATAAATCGGAGCGCCCAATCCTGCCGGAATATTTTCTGCAACGACTTCAATCACCGCGCCCACTGAAGAGCCGGATTTGCGTATGGCACCCAGATATTCGGCCCACTCCTCGACCGTTCCTTCATCGGGACAGAAGAAATCATTCTTCCCGACCTGGTCCCAATCCCAGCGCTCTCGATTGATTTTCCTGTCACCGATCTGCACCAGCGCACCGCGCACCACCATCGCAGGTACAATCTTTCGTGCCAGTGCGCCGGCGGCAACCCTCGTCGCCGTTTCACGCGCTGAGGATCGCCCGCCACCACGATAATCCCTGATGCCGTACTTGGTGTCATAAGTGTAATCGGCATGGCCTGGACGGTAACGCTCCTTGATCTCCGAATAGTCTTTTGACCGCTGATCCTTGTTCCAGATTACCATGGAAATCGGTGTTCCTGTCGTGATGAGGATATTCTCATTTTCCTCGGAAGGCAGGACACCCGAAAGGATCTCTACAGCATCGTCTTCCTGACGCTGGGTGGTAAATCTGGATTGGCCGGGCTTGCGTTTGTCGAGATATTGCTGGACTTCCGCTATTGTGAATTCAATTCCCGGAGGACAGCCGTCAATGACACATCCAATCGCCCTGCCATGGCTTTCGCCCCAGGTGGTTACCCGATACAAATGGCCGAATGTATTAAACGACATGGGCTGTCAGCGGTCCTTTGGCCGTTTTGGTTCCTGACCCTAATATGAGAGCGGGAGGCGCTGGTCAAACCAGTTCTTCTTTTCCGTCTCGCCAAATGAAGATTTTATCCTGTGGAAACGGAAATGCTGCCGCGCTGTCCCGCTCTATTCCCGCCAGAAGATGGCGAAGGGCGCGACCAACAACGCCATGGCCTGCAACCACCGTATCCCTTTGCAATTCATCGGCCCATTTGGAAACGCGCTTTAGAACCATATCATGGCTCTCACCACCGGGAGGCTGAAAATGCCATCGATTGCGTTTGCGCTCCTGATGTGCCTCACGGTCCTGTGCCTTGAATTCGGCGAGTGTCGTACCTTCAAGGTCACCATAGCTCGCTTCGATTAGCCGATCATCAATCTGGTATGCTTCTACCGGCAGTGACATTTCACGCCGGATAATTTCCATTGTTTCGCGGGTGCGGCCTAGGGGGCTGGATACAAAGTCCAGAGCATCAGGATTTTCGAGCAAATCCTTTAGTTTGCGGCCATTTTGAACGGCCTGACCCCGTCCGATCTCATTGAGCGGAATATCCCTGCGGCCCTGGAACCTCAGTTCGGCATTCCAGTCAGTTTGGCCATGCCGTGTGTATATGATGGTGTGTCTGGTCATGATCCGGCAAGCTTCACGGAAAAATTAGGGATTACTCGTCCTTGACGACTGAAATATCGGGTGCATCTACCGCTTTCATGCCAACGGTATGAAAACCGGAATCGACATGGTGAATTTCACCTGTCACACCTCTGGACATATCACTAAGCAGATAGACAGCAGAATCACCAACTTCCTGGATCGTGGTCGAGCGTCTCAGCGGCGAGTTGTATTCGTTCCACTTCAGGATATAGCGGAAATCTCCAATGCCTGAGGCGGCAAGAGTTTTTATTGGACCAGCAGAGATTGCATTTACCCGGATTTCATTCTTGCCAAGATCATTGGCCAGATATCGCACTGATGCTTCAAGAGCCGCCTTGGCAACACCCATTACATTGTAATGCGGCATAACCTTCTCAGCGCCGTAATAGGTCAGGGTAAGGATGGAGCCGCCATCCTTCATGAGTTTTTCAGCTCTCTGGGTAACAGAGGTAAGGGAATAGACCGAGATGTCCATCGTACGCTGAAAATTCTCATGCGTGGTCTCTACATACCGGCCGGTCAACTCATCCTTGTCGGAAAATGCTACCGCGTGGACAACGAAATCCAGTCCGCCCCACGCTTTTTCGATCTCGCCAAAGACCTGGTCAATCGTCTCGGGTTCGGTGACATCGCAGTGGCCGGCAACGATCGCACCAAGATCCTCCGATAACGGTTCAACCCGCTTTTTCAGCGCCTCCCCCTGATAGGTGAGCGCCAGCTTTGCGCCCGCATCGGCGCAGGCTCGGGCAATGCCCCAGGCAATGGAACGATTATTCGCCACACCAATGATAAGACCGCGCTTCCCATCCAGCATTCCGCCAGTTCCAGGCATGCATAATTCTCCGAAATTGAACCTCTAAACTAGGGTCCTGACCCTAGGTATTGCCGGATATGGCACAACGGAACATTGCCTGCAAGCCGCCAGGGTCCGCGCCCTGGAAATAATATTAATTGTCACCCGATCTTCCGTGGGAAACGGTGGCAAAAGGCAAGTTCTCTATCGCGAGACAGATTTGCGTGGATTTACTCTGCATCAACCTCAAGCTTGCGCAGGAACTCCTCAAACTCGGCGCGATGATCTTCCGGCAGCGATATCGACATGGTCAAAAACAGATCGCCGTGTCCACCACCTTTCTTCGGCAGCCCCCAGCCTTTGAGGCGGAACACCTTGCCGGAATTTGTCCATGGCGGGATGGTCAGTGAAATCTTGCCGTCAAGCGTTTCCACCGCAAACTTTCCACCAAGAACAGCGGTCGGTAGAGGTAGATCACAGCTTTGGCGCAAATCATTACCTTCTATGACATATTTTGGATGAGGCTTGAACTTTACGGTGACGAGCGCATCGCCCGGTTTGGCCCCGGAGACCTTGCGACCCTGTCCGCCCAGGCGAATCGTCTGACCATCCTTCACTCCGCCCGGCAGGGAGAATGACAATGTTTTTCCTTCCGGCGTTATGACCTTGGCCTTTCCGCGGGCAAGCTCCTCAACACTCACGCTGGTATTCAGTTTTAAATCGAGATCAACCTGTTGGGGCCTTCCGCCAAATCCCGCGCCTTGCTGACCAGAGCGAAAGCCTCCACCGCCCGCAGCCCCTGGCGCGCCACCAAATGCCGAACCAAGAAATTCCTTCAAGATATCTTCTGCGCCGCCAAAATGGCCCCCGGCATGTCCGCTGCGACTACTTGCGGTACGGAATTCAAATGGATTATGCCCACCCTCGAAACCGGCAAATTTGGGTTTGCCGTCTGCGTCAATTTCGCCCCGGTCATATTGGCCGCGCTTTTCCTTGTCGCCGACAATTTCGTAAGCGCGGTTTACCTTTGCGAACTTTTCCTTGGCGGCAGGATCGCCGGAATTTTGGTCAGGGTGGAATTTCTTCGCCAGCTTTCGGAAAGCAGATTTAATTTCCTTGTCGCTGGCCGATTTGGTTACCCCGAGCACCGAATACGGATCGCGCATGGATGCCCCTTGTTAATTGCAAATTCAGCCGTATCAAATTATTTGCCAGCTTGAATCTTATATTTCACGAGTTGGTCTGAATATGGGTGTAAATTTCGATTTTTTCCACTGTATTGTTGAAAATGCGGTCATAATCGGACGGTTGGCTGTCTTGTTGTCCAGATCAGTCGCGGTCAAACCATGACAGTACCCAGAATCCCTTGCGCATTTCGCATGTCTCGCCATTATAGATCGAGATGCCCATGAAACTGTCGACCGTGGTCTGAAATTTTTTGCATTTTTGCCCATGACTACCGACAAATTTGTCAATCGCCATGATCGTACCATGATTGCCTGTGTCGGGATTGGACCAGGCAAGAACGTTGGAAGGAGATTCCACCTTGTCTGCGCCTGCCACCACTGACTTGATTATGTCGGTATCTGTGGTGTCTATTCCATCTGCCTTCACAGGCTCTGAAATTGAGGAAGTAATGATTTCAGGCTCGGTATCCACGGATATAGGTTTTGTAACCGCGCAGGCGCCAAGGCTTGAGACCAATGCGAGAATCGCCGATTGCTTGAATATGATCGAAAGCACGGTATTTTTCTCCGGACAGGGCAAAATACCGTTAATCTGGACTGATCTTGTCCTGAATGGCTGATATCGGGCGCTAACAGGCCTCATGTTAAGCCTCAAAAGATACAAGGATGGCTACTGGTATGAATAATCAGTCCACAGCGTTAAAAAAACGTGACCAAACCACAACAAATCCATTTAAAATCTTCGCTGATTGGCTGAAACAGGCTGAATCCAGCGAAACGAACGACCCGACTGCCATGTCTTTGGCAACAGTCGACAAAGACGGCATGCCAAATTGCAGGATGGTTCTGATGCGTCGTCATGATGATACCGGCATTGTGTTTTTTACAAATTTCGAAAGCCAGAAGGGTGAGGAAATTCTTTCCAACGGGAAAGCTGCTGCGTGCTTCCACTGGAAGAGCATTCGTAAATCAGTACGTTTTCGTGGAATTGTTGAGCGGGTGAGCGATGCTGAAGCCGATGAATATTTTTTCTCCAGACCTCGCGGATCACGCATAGGTGCCTGGGCCTCACGCCAGTCAAGACCTTTGGAAGACCGTTTGGCACTGGAAAAACAGGTTGCCAAATATGCTGCGAAATTTGGCGTAGGCAATATCCCCAGACCGGATTACTGGTCCGGATTTCGTATCAAGCCTTTGTCGATTGAATTCTGGAGCGATGGCAAGTTTCGTCTCCACGACCGGCTTCGGTTTGATCGCGAAACCCTGGAAGCGGACTGGAAGACTGAGCGCCTTTACCCATAGGTTCAGGTAGCAGTTCCGCCGACGGTAACCTGATCCATGCGCAGGGTTGGCTGCCCCACACCAACAGGAACGCTCTGACCGTTCTTGCCGCACATTCCGATTCCATTGTCGAGTGCCAGATCGTTACCGACCATTTTTACCCGTTTCATGGCCTCAGGTCCGTTACCGATCAGATTGGCACCCTTGAGGGGTTCGCTGACTTTCCCATCCCGTATGCGATAGGCCTCGGTACAGTTAAACACGAACTTTCCGGAAGTAATGTCGACCTGTCCGCCACCAAAGGAGACGGCATAAATTCCGTCCTTGACCGAAGCGAGGATTTCGTCGGGCTCGTGATCACCTGCATGCATGTAGGTATTGGTCATTCGCGGCATCGGCTTGTGTGCATAGGATTGGCGTCGGCCGTTGCCGGTTGCTTCCATGCCCATCAACCTTGCATTCTGACGGTCCTGCATATAGCCGACGAGAATTCCGTCCTCGATCAGAACCGTATTTTCGCTTGGCGTTCCTTCATCATCAATTGTCAGCGAACCGCGCCGACCAGCAATTGTTCCGTCGTCGACGACAGTTACACCCTTTGATGCAACCTGCTCGCCCATAAGCCCCGCAAAAGCTGATGTTTTCTTGCGATTGAAGTCACCTTCAAGTCCGTGCCCCACCGCCTCATGAAGCATTACCCCAGGCCATCCAGGACCAAGTACAACGTCAAAGGTACCAGCGGGCGCAGGTACGGCTTCGAGATTGACCAGTGCCTGTCGCAGCGCGTCATTTACAGCTGTCTGCCAACGTTCAGCGGTGATGAACTCACCAAATCCTGTTCTTCCACCCATGCCATAGGTGCCGGTTTCCTGCCGTTCACCCTGACCAGCGACGATCGACACATTGACCCGCACCATTGGACGGATATCGCGCACCCAAAGGCCGCCCGGCCGCAAAATCTCAACCTGGTGCCAGCTTCCGGCAATCGAAACGCTTACCTGTCTGACGCGCTCGTCTGCATTGCGTGCGAAGGCGTCCATTTCCTCCAGAAGCTTTACCTTTTCTTCAAAACTCGGTGCCCCGATGGGGTTTTCATCCGAATATAGTTTGACATTGGTACCCTGGGGAGCATCGGCATAATCGCCGCCTGAACCGCTCCTTACCGCGCTTACCGCATCAGTAGCCCGTTTCAGGCTCGCCAGGGACAACTCACCGGAATGTGCATAGGCTGCCGTTTCACCGTCTACCGCCCGTAGTCCAAACCCTTTATTGGTAGAGAAGTTGCCCGATTTCAGGCGGCCATTGTCGAATGTCAGGCTCTCCAGCTGGCTGGATTCGAGATATAGTTCTCCATCATCACAACCCGAAAGTGCCTGATCCAGTGTGGTTTCGACAGCCGCACGGCCGCTATCAAATTGATCAATCAGGTTTTCCATTGCAGTCCAGTCCAGGTTTATTGGTGTACATAGCGGGCTTGATCAGGTTCAGGTCAAGCCGCGTGATTTCAGGTTGCTTCCTTGCACTAGATGGTCCTGAACAGTCACCCTGTCTAGCGCCTTTTACATATTCACTGTCAAAGTTTTGAATAGGCTTGAGCAAAACCTTCAAGTTCAATGGGAAATCCCACACCTTCTTCCGGTGTTGAAAAAATCTTGAAAATAGCCGTTTTCCCGGTTTTCAACGCTTCAAGAAGTTTTTCATCTATTTCCACCTCCGCATAACATCCGTCAGCAAAACACTTAACAAACCAGGCGGTACCGATAATGGCGTCATCGATTTCAAGTCCAAGCCCCCTTGGAAGCAATACCCCAAGCGGCGCGAGTACACGCAGTATATCACCTTGCCGGTCCGCCGGGCGAAGCATCATAATCGCCAGCCCCATATCCTCAATGCTGTCATGGCGTACGTTTTGAATTATCGCACATTGCTCGGAACTGGCGCCGGGCGGCGTTTCGCAAATGATTTTCCAGAATCCAAACTCTCCCTCAAGCCTGGTTTGTGATTCCGCTGAATTTTCCAGGAAGGCGAAAATCACGAATGCACCTATCAGCACACATGCCGGCATACCGAAAACTCGACGAACAATCAGATGTGAATAATTTCTCATGGGAAGGACACCCGAATCCTGTTGATTTCGAATCACACAATAAAGGCAAATCACCCAGCCTGCCAAAGTGCAATAGCTTTTACGGGCCGAATGCGATGCAATAGCGCCAAAACAGGCAATTTTTAGACTTTCTGGATAAATTTTTTGCGCGAATTCTGTTGCAGACATGGTAAGGAAGTCGCGAGAATCTGGGGTAATTTCGCCAAGACGTGCAAAAATGCCGCATGAATGCAGTTGTCCCCGGCGTTGCAGGCATCCACACATTATGGTTTGAAGCCCGCAGCCGCGCTCTATATGCTGAAATTGCAAATTGTTGCGGCGTGAATTGGAGTTTAAGGTACAGGCGGGATTTCCAATCAGGAAGGGCGTCCGCGACCGGGCAACCGGAAGGCCTGGTAAATTGAGGGTCAAGGACCCGCAGCGAAGTAGACGGGAGAATAGCGTGATGAGAAAAATCACGGCAATCGGTTCTGCAGGAATTATCGCCATGATGGTGAGCCTGATTGCGGGGCAGGCTTTGGCAGCTCAGCCGCAACCCTGGCAGATTTGGCATCAGGAAGCTGCCAGTGACATGGCTGCCCGCATAATCTGGTTCGATTGGTACACGCTGTATTTCATCGTGCCGATTACCATATTTGTGATGGTGCTTCTGTTGATTGTAATGGTTCGCTATCGCAAGGCCGCCAATCCCGAGGCGACAAAGACCAGCCATAACAGCCTGATTGAAGCACTTTGGACCGGCCTGCCGATTGTTATCCTTATCTTTATAGCAATTCCCTCATTTGATCTTCTCAATCGCCAGCTTGCTCCTGAGGAGGAGCCGGAACTTACCCTCAAGGCTACTGGCTATCAGTGGTATTGGGGATATGAGTATCAGGATGATAGCGAACTTTCCTTTGACAGCGTCATGCTGCAGGAAGGTGAGTTTGCGGATTACGGGAAATCGGACCAAGCCCAATATCCGCGATTGCTGGCCGTTGATAACGAGTTGGTTGTTCCGGTGGACACTATGGTTCGGGTACTGGTTACGGCTGCAGACGTTTTACATGCTTTCACGGTTCCGGCATTTGGATTCAAGATTGATGCTGTGCCCGGCCGTATGAATGAAACCTGGTTCAAGGCCGATCGTGAAGGTCTGTTTTATGGGCAATGTTCTGAGCTCTGCGGCAAGGATCATGCATTTATGCCGATTGCCATACGGGTTGTCAGCAAGGAACAGTTTGAAACCTGGAAGACCGCCGCCTCCGAAGATCTGGAAAGTGCAAACGAAGCTCTGATGGCTGCGGTAGAAAATCAATCAAATATCAAACTGGCAAAACAGGAAATTCAGACTGCTGAATAGCGGTTTCCGAGGAGAATGAAGATGGCAACTGGTTCAGCTACCTACGACGCGCACGACCACAAACCCGGTTTTTTCCGCCGTTGGTTCTTGTCAACCAACCACAAGGATATCGGTACGCTATACCTGATATTTGCGCTGATTAACGGGATTATCGGTGGATTTCTTTCGGTTATGATGCGCTGGGAGCTTCAGGAACCCGGTATGCAGGTCTTTGGTGATCCGCACATGTACAATGTGTTTACCACGGCCCACGGCCTGATCATGATCTTCTTCATGGTTATGCCTGCATTGATCGGTGGTTTTGCCAACTGGATGGTGCCGATCATGATCGGTGCTCCTGATATGGCATTCCCGAGAATGAACAACATCTCGTTCTGGTTGCTTCCGCCATCGATCCTATTGTTGATCATGTCGATGTTTGTTGAAGGTCCTGCCGGGTCAAACGGTGTTGGTGGTGGCTGGACAATCTACCCGCCGCTTTCAACCACGGCACAACCCGGTCCTGCAATGGATCTGGCGATCCTGTCGCTGCACTTGGCCGGTGCTTCGTCTATTCTTGGAGCAATCAATTTCATCACAACAATCCTGAACATGCGCGCACCCGGAATGACGCTGTTCAAAATGCCTCTCTTTGCC